>JABDPQ010000722.1 GCA_013042695.1 Desulfobacterales bacterium
GGTTTGGTTCGCAGGGGGATCAGTCGCTGCCAAGACTGCCGGGGGGATTACCAACCGCGCGCAGATAATAGATCGTAACGGGATTTTACAGGCATATTATGACAAGGTGCATCTCGTCCCCATGCTCGATGAACATAAGTATCTTGTTGCGGGTGAATCGACCTGCGTCTATGAAATTGAAGGGATAACCATAGGGTTCGCCATTTGTTACGATATCCGCTTCTGTGAATTCATCCGAAAATTGGCCCTGCAGGGAGCACAAGCGCTGATAGTTTCGGCAGAATGGCCACTGGTAAGACTTAGCCATTGGCAAACCCTATGTAAAGCACGTGCTATTGAAAATCAGTGTTATTTGATTGCTGTAAATAATACTGCTATGGGCGATACACCCTTCGCGGGGCATTCTCAGGGGCTCGGCCCGGACGGCAGCGCCTTGTGCCATTTTGAATTTCAAGAAGCAGTTAAACAAGTGAGCATTGACCTCAAAGAGGTTGAAAGACTGAGAAAAGCGGTACCTGTGTTTAATGACCGCAGGCCAGAACTATACTGAAACGTTTTTTCTCAAGTCATACAGTAGGACGGTAGTAACAGACATGAGGGGAAAATATGACACCAGCGGAACTCAGGGCACTATCTGCTGCGGGGGAGTTTGATAAACCGACAGCCGGCTACTGTCCGGGTTACGTGCAGGCAAATCTTGCAGCTTTTCCAAAAGAGTATGCACAGGATTTTAAGACGTTTTGCAGGTTGAACCCTAAACCTTGTCCTTTATTAGAAGTAATTGGGCCGGATTTGACCTGTTCGGAGTTTCTTGCACCGGGTGCTGATCTTCGTGATGTCATACCACGTTACCAGATTTGGCGAGACGGTAAATGTACAGAGATCGTTCATTCATTACGTGGAATAGATATAACTGGTTTTGTGTTCTTTCTTCTTGGATGCAGCTTTTCATTTGAAGAAGCATTGATCAGCGCAGGTATTTCCTTGCGGCATGTTGATGAAAGAAAAAACGTTGCCATGTACCGCACTAATATTGCTTTGGAGCCTGTTGGACCATTTAAGGGCCACATGGTTGTTTCCATGCGTCCTATTGCCACCGATAAGATTCAGCTAGCCGCTGAAATAACAGGAAGGTATCCGGATGTACATGGTGCACCGGTTCAAATGGGCGACCCTGATTCAATAGGAATCAAACAGATTGAGAAGCCGGATTATGGCGAATTTGTCCAGATTAAGACAAATGAAACGCCTGTCTTCTGGGCTTGCGGAGTAACGCCTCAAAATGTGGTGAGAAAAGCCAGGCTGCCTTACGCAATTAGCCATGCTCCAGGCTATATGTTTGTCAGCGATATCAAAAACAGTGAGTATGCCGTTTCCCGTTAGATACTCAATAACCTGTCTCTCAAGACAAAATCATTTTTCAGGAGGTATTATGAAAATCGGAAGAAAATTAGCAGCAATCATATGTCTAGGGTTTATTTTTTCCTGCTCTACAGCCATTGCACAACCAGATCAACTTCGGGTTGTTGGTAGCTGGAACAGCCTCACCTTGTTCAAAAACCTTGAAAAGCCTTTTTGGACAGAAACTGTGCCAAATGAAATGGGAATGAAAACCAATATGACTTCCCTAGGGCAAGTAAAGCTGAAAGGACCTGCCGTTGTTCGCCAGATGAGTATGGGTGTTTTTGATGTTGTCCATACTGTTGCTGATTATATTGTATCAGATTCGCCAGATCTTGCGGGGCTTGATCTTCCAGGTGTGACCACAGACATTGAAACTGCAAAGAAGACTGTGGAAGCCTATAGACCAGCCCTGGAAAAATACCTTGCCCAAGATTTCGATGTCAAGCTGCTCAGCGTTGTTCCTTATCCTGCGCAGGTACTCTTTAGCCGAGTTGAAATAAAGGGCCTTGATGATCTCAAAGGGAAAAAGATCCGTGCCTCTGGTTGGACGACATCAGAATTTGTCACAGCCTTAGGTGCAACAGGTGTTACCATGTCCTTTAGTGAAGTCCCCCAGTCGCTGCAGCGGGGCGTTGTTGATTGCGGGATAACGGGTTCTCTTTCCGGTTATTCCGCTGGTTGGGGTGAGGTCTCAAAATATATCTATCCCCTTCCGGTTGGCGGTTGGGACTACGTCATCGGTGTCATGTCGATGAAAACATGGAACGAATTGTCTGCTGATCAACAGCAAAAACTCCAAACGCTGATAAAGGAAAAACTGGAAGAGCCTGGCTGGGCAGTAACCGCCAAGGAAACCCAAGAGGGTATTGACTGTCTCACCGGTAAAACGTGTCCTCATGGTGAACCTCTCAATCTAGTTGAAGTCACTGTTACAGACGAAGCGAAAGCGAAGGTTCAACAAGTGCTGGTTGATAGTGTACTCCCTGCTCTTGCTGAGAAAGTAAAGCCTGAGACAATGACGACATGGAATGACACCATTGGTAAGGTTGTCGGTATCCAGGCAAAATAATTTTATCTTCTAAAAGTATACGCAACGGTGTGTCATCCTCATGTTACCGTTGCGTATACCCCTCAACAACCACGTTTTCAAAAGTATTATTGATATCTAGAAAGGAACGAGATGAGAGGAATAACTGCACAGACAGAGAAAATATCCCAAGTTGCAGCATGGTTTTCAGGTGGTTTACTTTTTCTGGCCTCAATCCTCATTGCTGTTGAAGTCATCGCACGAAAGGTTTTTTCTTACTCCATAGGCGGGGCTGATGAACTATCGAGTTATGTCCTTGCCATAAGCTGTACGTGGGGTTTTAGTTATGCGCTGTTTCGTAAAACACATATCAGGATAGACGTTTTTTACAGCCGAATGCCTAAACCGGCTCGCCACACGCTTGATATTTTGGCACATGTACTATTGGGCGGTTATCTCATAATTCTCTGTTACTTTGCTTTTTTTGTCGTTAAAACATCGGTCGTGAAACATTCTGCAGCGAATACACCGCTCGCAACGCCACTCTGGATTCCACAAAGTATCTGGCTCGCAGGTCTCATATGGTTCGGCTTTTCTATAGCTGTCCTTCTATTTGGCACCCTCTATTTTAGGGCAAAAGGCCAAGAGCGTGAAGCAGACCAATTACTTGGCATTGCAACGTTAGAAGAAGAAATTCAGGAATCAGCAGAACTCAATGCAGGCAGCGGTGAAACCAAATGATTATCACTGTAACTCTCGTCCTCCTCCTCACCTTGCTTTTATTGAGTGTACCTGTTGCCGCGGCGCTCATTGTACTTGGTCTTACCATTGGTATTATCTTTTCCGATTTTCCCTTGCACAGGGTGATGGGAGAAATCAGCTGGTCTGCAAGTACTGACTTCCTGCTGCTCTCTATTCCCCTCTTCGTAATGCTAGGCGAAATCCTTTTACGAGCGGGAATTGCAGCAAAAACGTATAAAGCCTTGAATAATTGGCTATCCTGGCTCCCAGGGGGATTACTCCAGGCGAACATTGGCACTTCAGCACTTTTTGCGGCCACCTCCGGTTCCTCAGTGGCTACAGCTGCGACCATCACTACGGTAGCTCTTCCCCAAGGACGAAGGTACAATTACTCAGAAAAACTGTTTACCGGTTCAATAGCAGCAGGCGGCACCCTGGGAATACTTATTCCCCCATCAATTAACCTGATTGTCTACGGCTTCCTAACAAACACCTCCATTCCACGGCTCTTTTTAGCAGGCATTATTCCTGGAATCCTGCTCGCCGTACTCTTTATGATTTGCGTGGGTATCGCCTGTCTGATTAATCCCGCATTAAGTGGAGGAAAACAAAGTTCAACCTGGCATGAACGCTTTGACAGCCTGAAAGACCTGATACCTGTTCTTATAATCTTTGTTGTCGTGATTGGTTCAATTTATGCCGGTCTCGCGACTCCAACAGAATCTGCAGCCCTAGGAGTCTTGGCCTCTTTGGCACTCGCCTTTCGCTACAGAGCCGTCAGCGTCGCTTTTTTTAAGCAAGTTTTTGAAGGTACCATGCGCACGAGCTCCATGATTATGCTCATTCTTGTTGCTGCAAATTTTCTTAATTTCATGTTGGATTCCATTGGACTTGCTGAAATGCTCAATCAGTTTGTGAGCAATTTAGGGGCCTCTCCAATCAATACCCTATTAGTTGTCATTGCACTGTATATCGTTCTGGGTTTTTTTGTTGAAACGCTCTCCCTTATGGTTATCACCGTGCCAATTGTTTCTCCGATACTTGTAAACTTAGGATATGACCCCATCTGGTTTGGCATATTGCTCATTCTCTTGATCGAGATGGCCTTAATTACCCCGCCGGTAGGTTTAAATTTATATGTCGTTCAAGGTGTACGAAGAACCGGTTCCATCAGCGATGTGATGATTGGAGCAGCACCATTTGTTTTTATGATAGCGATAATGATTGTCCTGCTCATTATATTCCCGGAGATTGCGCTCTATTTTACTCAATTTGTTAACTGAACGACCACTGAATCTTAGTGGATGATTTCGTTATTTTGGCTAAAGCCGACTGAAGTTTATTTTGTTTTGCTGTGCAAAAAACACTTAACAATGTGGCTGACAGCCTTCGGCTATTTCGCCGACACTTCTCTTCGCCATAAGGCGCGGGGTATCAACTATCCCAGTCAGTGACACTAAGTTAACGTTTCTAATGAAAGCCCACAGTAGTTATATTTTCATTTAGCTACGTCCATAATCAGCAATGATCCATAGCTAGAAAGTAGAGGTGTTAAGAGAACCTTCTTCCGGAGTAAAGGGCGACATGAACTATCTTCGCATTGGTAATATTAAATCGAATGATCTGATAATAGAGCCACTTGCAAAACGCCTTTTTCCTTCAACCTCTACGTTATGCTTAAATTTTTGTCCTCGGAATAGCAATGATATGCCTGCGGTAAAAATTTTTCGCATTGTTTGACTTTGAACGAAAATCATCATTATGCAAAAGGTGCCATAAAATAATGATTTCAGGAAAAATATAAAGCTACTATTAAGCGAAATACGGTTGCACCTCAAATGATCTCCGGATTCAGGGTAAGCCACACGGAATCCCAATGCAAAGACCCTGTATGAGAGGGTATGTGAAAACCTGGGAGTTTATTGGAAATACGTTATATAAAATCGATATCATAGGATATTCATGGTTAACAGCTGATTTGCGTTTGCCGGTTGGTTCTCCAATATCCTCAGAGTGTCAAGGGTGAACTGTTATACTGTCTTCAGCTGGCTACGGTTCTACATGGCTACCTCACAGGAACACGGTAGTGATCTCCGGTACGAACAGGATGAGCATCAGGATCAGGATCTGCATGCAGATAAACGGCAGGAAGCCACGGAAAATATCTGGCAGTGTAATGTGCGATGGCGCCACTGATTTCAAATAAAACGCTGCCGGGCCAAATGGTGGCGACAAGAAACTTACCTGCATATTGACGCAGAACAGAATGCCGAACCAGACCTTCACCAGTGAGGAAGAATCAAGACCACCCGTCAGACCAAGCTCATTGATCGGCAGCTTCAAGACGATCGGCAGAAATACTGGCATGACCAGCAGCACAATGCCCGTCCAATCCATAAAAGCGCCGAGGAACAGGAAGATCACCATCATGACAAAAAGAACACCCAACGTCGGCAACTCATAACCAACGATAAGATTGGCCACATAAGCCGGACCGCCGGCAATCGTATAGGCACCGGCCAGTGCCGTGGCACCGAAGGTCACCCAGATGATCGTACCTGTAGACTTGAAAGTCCGCATCGATGCTTCGCGCAGCAGCTTGATAGAGAATTCCTTACGGATCCAGATCAGGACCAACACCGCAAGTGACCCCATTGCTGCAGCCTCGGTGATACCGGTAATGCCGCCATAAATCGAACCGAGGACAACGAACACAATAAGCAGCGGTGCCACCATACCCTTGCCCTTGGCCCAAGCTACCTTAGCCGTGTTAGCGCCCGTGTACAGAAAGATAAATGCCACAGCAAAAACAGAAATAGCCAAAGATTTCCACAGTGTTGAAGCGCCTATCAAAATGGTGTTTTCGTTGATCATTTTCGGATTAATCATGGCCCCGCCATGTATGTAGAACCAGCGCAAGGCAACCACAGCAGCAGCGGTACCGACCAGCAGGACTATGAGCGTTGTTCCGTACAAGAGCTTTTCTCTTATCGTCAGATCATCTGGTGACGGCTCGGGCAGCGGTGCCAACTCGGGGTTCAAACGTGTACGCACGAGAATGTAAATGATGTAAAGCGAGGCCAGCATAAAGCCAGGCAGGAATGCGGCCTTAAACAAGGCGTGGATGGACGTTTCCGTAATCAGGCCATAAAATATGAGGACGATCGATGGCGGGATCATCGTTCCCAGCGAACCAGACGCGCAAATGGTGCCGATGGCAAGATTCTGGTTGTATCTGAGCCGAAGCATTTGCGGCAATGCAATGAGGCCGAGCAGCACCACTTCACCACCGATAATGCCTGACATTGCGGCCATGACGATCGCCATGAGTGCCGTGACAACAGCGATGCCGCCTCGTGTGCGCGACATCCACATGCTCAGACACGAGTACATATCACGGGCAATTCCGGATCGTTCCAGCAGGGTTGCCATGAAAATGAATAACGGTACCGAGATAAGAACGTAGTTGGTCGTAATGCCGTATAATCGCTGGGCGAGAATATTCATCGGCCCGCTGCCAAAAGTCCGTGAAAGGATTCCACTTCCAACCGTCCATTGTGCAAAATCAAACCCATACATAAATGGATCGGTGACCAGTGTTGGTTCAAATTTCAGCACCATGACCACAACAGCCAGGAAGCCGGAGGCAAATCCAAGCGGCATGCCTATAGCCAGCAATGTCATCATACCAATCAACAAAATGATAGATATTGTACCGATTTCCATGATGCTGCCCTTAAGCTTTTGGTTTTGGTGGAGTGCCGGTCAGAATTTCATCAGGAATATCCACCTGCTCTTTCATAAGTTCGGCTTCTTCTTCGATTTCGTCCATCTCGCTGATTGGTATTGGGGTCTTATCAAAATCACGAATCAGACCGTAGATCACCAGGGCCACGGCACCGGCAAGAAAGATTCCGATTCCAATTTGCCACTTAAGTGGGACAGTCTGACCTTCAGGTGGGACAATGTAGAGGTTGTATGCCGCTAACGATGCGAAAGCGATGATAATTGTACTTACAATAATATCAAACAGTTTGCGCACCCATGGTGTCGCGGGCCAGTCTCGTACCAAATTCGAAGTAGCTTGCAGCGCCAGGAAAAACATCACGGTAAGGATCAGCGGCTTGTTGGTTGCCGGTATCGGCGGATCAAAGGCAGTACCGAATGTTTCCCAGCGCAGGAATTTAGCTTTGGACTCGCCAAACCCGCCCCAGATAACGGCGAACGCAAAAATACCGACACAGATTGTGGACAGGATGTCAAACACCCGCCGCAGCCAAAGCGGCACCATATCGTAAATGATGAAAATGCGGATGTGGCTGCGCTGCAGCATGGCATAGAGACCGGCCGAAAGATATATTCCGCCGGCGATCCACAGCGACATTTCATTGACCCATAATGTTGCCGCGGCAAAGAAATACCGCATGACAACTTCGTAAAGAATAATCAGGACAATAAAGAATGGCGCCCACATTGCAATGCGGCTAAAGCTGTGGGTTACCATATCAAGTGGGCCGGTTCCTTTTTGCTCTATCATTGTTCCTACCCTATCATTCCGTGTTCTTTCATCATGTCACGGTTGGTCACTGAGACATTGCCAGATTCGAATCACTCACTCCAATCGTGTCCTTCATAGATGCGCACCTTCACCAAATGGTCAAAGTGTTTGGCAAAATACTTTTGCAAACAGCGAAGCTCCTCGGTATATCCACTGTATGACATAGATGATGATTTCAATGATTTTAGTTGGTTTTATGGACGGGGGCCCTTTCGCAGGTGCCCCCGCTGAGACCTACTTAACGAGGCCGAGTTTTTTCAGGAAGGCGATGTGGCTTTCAACCAGTGCTTTTGCTTCAGGTGTGGTGGCAAATTCAGGCCAGGAAGCCTGGGCAGCATCGCGGAATTTCTGTCGATCTTCCGCTGACCATTCATAAAGCATAACACCTTGTTCCTTCAATTTCGCGGCGGCTTCGTTGTTGAGGACTTCGGTCTGCATGGCGGTGCGCAGAGCAAGCGATTCCATGGCCACTTTCATAATTGACTTGTGTTTGTCAGGCATCCCATCCCACACGGCCTTGTTGCAGGCCAGATGGTCTGACGGCATGGAGTGGAAGCCGGGGTAATTGGCGTGCTTGACAATGTCATACAGGCCAAGGCCAATATTGTTGGCTAGACCCGCCGCGTCAGCTCCATCGATGATGCCTGATTCCAGTGCTGTAAAGATCTCTGTAAAGTCCATTACGATCGGCTTGGCGCCGAGTTTTTCAAAGATTTTTGTCTCCAGACCAGGCGGTGAGCGGAATTTCCAGTCCTTGAAGTCATCGGCATTGCGGATCGGCTTGGATGAAGACAGCGACTCCTGCCCGGGAATCCACCAGCCGATGAGTTCCATGTCGAACTTGTTGTAGAGCTTTTGTGCAGCTTCGAGGCCGCCACCGTAATACAGCCATGAGAGCTGCTGATACGGCGTGTCGTAACCGCCCATGATATCACCGACGAACTGAAAGGCTGGGTTCTTACCGGTTTGGTAGGCACCACCGGTCATATCGCAATCGATGATGCCGGTTGCAGCCGCATCAAATGACTCAACAGATTTAGTAACAGATGATGAGTAAAACATTTCAACCTGGATTTCGCCGCCAGACATTGTCTGGATGTTTTCGACAAATTCCGTTGCCAGTTTACCGGAGAGCTGCTCCGGGGCAAAGTGTGTCTGGATACGCAATTTGGTCTCTTCAGCTGAAGAGATGCTTGCAACCAAGAACAATGCAGCCAGTGCAGTGCTGCCAACTGTTAGCGACTTGCTAAGTTTATCGAGCATAGTGTCCTCCTTTTTTTGCTGGTGATTGCCCTGTTTTAGGAAAGCTGAATGTGCTGCCAACTGCCGGCAGCGCGAAGCGAATTTTCTTTTTTGCGATGCTATGAATTGCTGAGCCGTCCTCCCAAGCGGCGATTGGCATCGTTCAACAAAGATTTTTGTTACCTCTTCGAACCTTTCGTCATCCCATGTCACTATCGTCTCATCGTCTTGACTGTGGAACGGGATTGATTCTTCATTATTGCGTGGGTACGGAGGCTGCATTGATCAATTGGATACTGCTCAGCAATGCGGAGAAATTACCCCCCCCTGAATCGCGACAAGTAATGCGTTGTCGGTCGCTCCTAAAATAGAGCAGTAAAAAACTGTATGGGCAACAATAAAATTATCAACGCAACCCTTTTCGGTTTCCATGTACTTATTGATTTTTTATTTGTGTGCTCAGTTCAAGGGATACATCGTCCCTTTATAACGAACCCATGTTTCTACCCTACGTCCTATGAGCAGCAAGCTGCGCAAAGGTGATGAATAACACTACATCAATATCCTGAGCTGTGTCACTGTCGTGCGGTGACCTGCTCACAGCTCTCCCAGGCTGATCCGCTGGCCTCCTCATTCGTGCCTTGCCTGGCCAAGCACCTCGAACTTATTACGTCATGTATAGAAATGTATGGGGTGATTGTTCTGTCGTAATTATTGAAAGATATCCAAAGACTTCCGAGCCACCTGTAAAACGTCTTTTTCGTTCAACCTCTACGCTATGCTTAAATTTTTATCCTCGGAGTATAAATTATATGCCTGCGGCAAAAAAAAATCGCATTCCTTGACTTTGAACGAAAATCATCATTTTGCAAAAGGCTCTTCCTTTTGGCTTTTTATTACATCTTTTTATGACACCTTTGGCAACGGGCAAAAAATTACAGCTTGCTGGAATCAAATTACATCTCACCAAATTCATCTCCTGCCCTCCAATACCTGAATGAAGTAATCCGGTGAACCGATCTGTCCGCCTTTTGAAGCGACCTGCAAGTTATCAAAAGCAGGATTATCTGAAAAAGCGAGACAAAGTGGCGCTGCTGGAGCGATCGGCATCAGCAGTTCCAGAGAGTGAATATCGAGTTGCCGTAATGTGTAACTACAGGTATCTCCACCCGCAACACAAACTCTTCGAAGACCGGTTGCTTCCAGTAGTTCACGAAGTATCAGGCCCTGCTGTCTGCCGATTATTTTCCCCGTTTCACTCTTATCAATACCGAGTTGTCTGACTCTATCCCTCGTTTTCTCGATAATCGGGTCATCCGGGCCTATTGTTGCAGAAAGCAAAATACTCTTTCCTTTTTTCAGGTAACCAAGAGACTCCCTAATAACCCGATTTCTCTCATCTGTTGCTGTCTGCTCATCAGCAAGAAGATCCGTTTGTAAGACAATGTTCTCAAACCGATGGGAAACCGCATATTTGATCTGCTCAGCAGTATTTGCAGCCGCGCTGCCGGAAATTACGATCAGTTGATCGACAGGTCCAATCGATGGGTATTTTTTCGGTTCCTCAACTATCCCTTTTTCTCTCCAATATGAAGCCATAGCATATTCAAAACCTGAGGAACCGACAGCAAATACACTTCCGTTCCTCGATTTATCATTCAGCAACTGGCCTATTTGTAATAGATTCTTGTCGTCGAGTGTGTCGAACAAAATAATTTCGCTATCTTCTGCATAACGATCAAACCGATCAGACAGAGAGTCGAAAGACTCTTTTAGGTGCAGTAAATCGATCAGCTTAACTTTCTTCTTTGACTGCATTCCAAAATGAAATCGAAGATCGCCCTCTCTCATCGGAGTGATAGGGTGTTTACTCATCACGGGATGGCGATCGAGCCGATACCTTTGATCGCCATAAACCGTAAAATGGTTACCAAATACAATATAGCGTCCAAGCAGGGGGACACCTTGAACTATAACTCCGTAAGCAGGATTAATAATACGAAAGGCGATATCGGCTGCATGTCCAATACTGCCTATAGTCGGTGAAGAATCAAACGTGGCGCATACCTTATAGTGAATCAAGCGGGGATTTAAACTATTCAACAGTGCAAGTTGATCCGGCAACTCATCATCCATCTGCTCAGGCGTCATCGTTCTACTGACCCCGGAGATTCCTACAGCCTGTAAATTTGGCAGGCTATTATTCAGCCTCTCCTGTGTTGGGTGCCCAAGAAACAGGGCTGTCTTAACACCATTTATGGTCAAGGCCTCCATGGCATCTGCAGAACCGGTAAAATCGTCTCCATAAAAAGCCAATAGTAGAGGATTCATATTATGCTCATTGAGTTAAGGTTTACACCCAGGACAGGCCCACTCTCTGGTCAATCTCAGCGCACTCTTTATGTGTGAGGCAAGCCCCTGTTTTACCGACTGACACCTGTCATTCAACACAGTTCCGCCTCGGAAGGTATTTTTTCACCCGCGTTCCAATGACCGTCCAGCAAAAGCGTTTTTAGTTGCCCATAAACTTGAGCCTGTATTTTTTGTTTTTTATGCTTGTAATTGGTGAAGAACTCAACGGGTCAGCCCCTTATAGCTCTAAATTTAAGAATCAACTTGGCATAACCACAGTCACACCAGTTGATTAATAGGCGGTAACACCGCCATCCACTGGTAACGTAATACCATTAATATAGTTTCCCTCTTCTGAAGCAAGATAGAGTGCAGCTTCGGCAATATCCTGCAAGCCGGCCATTCTGCCGAGGGGGACCTCTCCCAGACGCTCTTTTCTCCATTCAGGATTTTTAAGCATCTCCTGTACCAGCGGTGTGTCGGCGGTACTTGGGTTTATTGAATTGCATCGAATATTGTACTTACCATATCGTGAAGCAACTGATTTTGTAAGCGTAGTCAGAGCACCTTTGGCCATTGTATAGGCTTCTGGAGTATAGAGGTGACCGATTATTCCGCAGACAGACGACATATTTATAATTGAACCGCCGCCTTGAGCTTTCATGATAGGCAGTAGGTGCTTGATTCCAAGAAACGGTCCTTTGATATTGACCGCATACATCATATCGAGCTCTTCTGCGCTCATCTCCTCAATGACTTTCCGGATATTTATACCGGCGTTATTTACAAGTATGTCCAGACCGTCAGTTTCCTTTTGAAATTGGCTGCACACCTGTTTCCAGCTTACATCCTCACTGACGTCGAGGTAGACAAATGTTGCTTTACTCCCAGCTTCCCTCAATTTCAAGGCAGCAGCAGTCCCCACTTCCTTGTTTACATCAGCCAGATAGACGGTAGCTCCCTCTCTACAGAAGATCTGTGCAATTGCAAATCCAATTCCCTGGGCACCACCTGTAATCAATGCGCATCTCGTTTTCAGTCTCATATTCTTACTTACTGGAAAGTGATGATTTAGAGCCTTTTGCAAGTGGCTCTTAGTGTTAGCGTTAAACATTAGTTGTCAAGTGTTTCTTACTTTTTTCAATATGGAAAATATCTCAAAATGTGTAAAAGAAACGCTTATAAAGAACCTATTAACTCCTCCAGTCCCGAGATAAAAACAATCATTTTCATGATTTACCAGAGTTGCATATTGGCTGGACGAATATATAAATGCAACTTTCAAGAATCCTGAATTTTTATTAGCTTACGAAATGACTTCACCTTTCGTGGCGGGTCAAGTAAGCGGCCATATGCTGTCCACGAAACCTCGCCGATATAAATATTGCCACGTGAGTCTACCGCCAGTCCATGTGGTGCAATAAATTGCCCGGGTGCTTCGCCAAAACGAGAGTCACCCAGACGGGCCAGTCGTTTTCCGGTTACATCGTGAATGCTGACGCAGGCACCAATATTGGGGTAATCCGCGTTGAAGGGTAATTGGGTTAGCAGTTGCCCGATATAGACCAGATCGTCAGCAATGTGCAAACCACAAGGCCGATGCATATTGTTTAATTGGGAGAGATAATTGCCCTGATCATCAAAAATTTGAATACGATGATTTTCACGGTCAGCCACATAGACCCTGCCCTCGCTGTCGGTGCAAATACTGTGTGGCAGATTAAATTGACCAGAATCGGTGCCATAATCGCCCCACGAAAAAAGATGCTTCCCATCTGCTGAGAATTTGTGGACCCGGGCATTGCCATAACCATCGGCGATGTAGAGGTCGCCGGTTTTGGGATCGAAGGCGACTTTGGTGGGCCGATTAAATGGATCACCACTCTGTGCAAGCGATCCTTGATTGCGCGTACCGATTGAACTGAGTAACTTCCCCTCTGCAGTAAAACGCCCGATCCAGTGGCCATCATCATCGACACAATAGAGAATCCCATCTTTATCAATACTAATTCCGTGCGGTCGAGTAAACAGTCCTTCTCCCCAACTGCGAATGAACTGCCCATCTTGCTCAAAGACCATCATAGGATGATCACCCCGACTAAAGATATAAACGTGATCTTGCCGATCAACGGCAATATCAACAACCTCGCCTAAGTCCCAGCCATTGGGGAGTTGTACCCAGTTAGATACTTCTTCATAGCGATAATTATCGCTGCCAAGGATGGTCATAATACTACCTCCATGCCCCAACTACCGGGCCGAGTAGAGAGAATTGCCGGATGGTGTTGACGGCCTGCTTTCTCTTATATCTTCGCTTATGAGTCGGCGTGTGGCCTCCAGGCTTGATTTGGAGGCGGAGCTAAACAGGCCGAGATCGGTGGACATCGCCACCAGGTCAAATCCCAAATCCGCCATGCGTGACGCGTATTCCGGCGTGCCGCAGTGTATTCCAGCCTTCTTGCCCGCCTCGTGCGCACTATCGAGGATCCTTTTGATTGCCTCGATCATTTCAGGTTCTTCACGGTCGATGCCAATCGGCAGATCATTGCCGTAAAGACTCAGGGTGAGATCGATGGGGCCGATATAGACGCCGTCTATTCCCTTGACCTGCACGATTTCTTCCAAGTTCCGATAGCCTTCCGCCGTTTCTATCATCGCCAGGCACTGAATCATATTGTTTGCCTTGTCCCCGTAATCGGGATCAACGATAAAGCCTGCACGGGCAGGGCCGAAGCTTCTCTCCCCGACTGGTGGGTAACGCACATAGGAGGCGAGCCTGCGGGCCTCACTCCCGGTGTTGATCATTGGGCAGATTATGCCGAGTATGCCGGCGTCGAGCATTTTCATGATGATTGCCGGGTCAAGCCATGGAACCCTGGCAAAGGGGATCGTCGAACTGCCGTTCATGGCTTGGAGCATCGAGAGTGCCGTCTGGTAGTCGATCAGGCCGTGTTGAAGATCAATGGTGACGATATCGTACCCTTGGTTAGCCATAATTTCCGCTGTTAATGCGTCAGGAAGCAGCAGCCAGCCACAAACGGCTGTCTGTCCCGAGTTCCAAAGCCGTTCAATTCTCTTATTCATTTTTAATCCTAACGTTATTTGTTTAAATCAAACGGTTGATTCCCCTGAATTGAAAATGACATAGACGCTTTTTCATGCAAGAACCTCATTCTTTAAATATGAATGCTCAAGCCAAAGAAACGGAACAGACTTATCATGAGCACTCCTTTTTAATAGGTTGCAGCAGCATGGTGAAGGCGTGTCAGGGCTCAACTACAGGGAGAATTGAAAAAACGTTTATGTCAGGGAGTGTCATTCAGGCTCCCTCCGTCCATTAAGTATTCGATATTTCTATAGAATTCCATCGGCTGCGCCCCTAAAGATTATCTGGTGAGCCTTTTGCAAGTGGCTCTGGTGGTAGGCGATTTGCAGCCGTATTGATATCGATATCAATAATGACTATTTATATAGCATGGTTATGTATTGATTTGCCGGGCAGATTTGCCCAAGAATTCAGCCCGGAAGCACTGATGCTAGCATGTATATAATTGATAATATTTTATAAATACTCTTACCAGAATGTATTCGCTCAATATTCAGGTAATAATAGTATGCATATTTTTGCAAACGAAGGTATGATATCGATATCATCTCTTTTAATCAAGTGAATTTTGAATTCTTTGTATTTTTTTTAAAAAAGATCTTGGAATGCAGAGATGAAGATGGGGTTTTCCCCTTGAGATGGAATCATCTCTTGTTTTATTATGGTATTAAATACAGTATTTTATAGACATATTTGAGATCTGGCGATACTGCCATACCGCGTCCATAACGGTGCGGTGCACTTAGCTGATATGGTCTCGAACATTACTAACATTTTATTCTGACAGGTATCTTGTTTTGGTATTGAAAAAGCGTAATCCAACGATGGCTGATGTTGCTCACAGGGCAGAGGTATCTGCGATGACTGTTTCAAGGGCTTTGAACGGCAGCAATTCAGTCTCTGCAGCGACCCGAGAGAAAATCATGAGTGCCGTTGAAGAACTGGGATATGTCCTCGACCTTTCAGCCGGCGCGCTATCGTCACAAAAAACAGGATTTATCTCCGTCCTCATTCCTTCGTTTAACAATTCAAATTTTTCTGAAACGGTACAAGGCATTTCTGAGTCGCTTGCTTCTGAAGGCAAGCAGATCCTCGTGGGGTATACCGGGTACAGCCAGCAAAGAGAGGAGCAACTTATCGACACCATGTTGCAGCGTCGACCTGAAGGTATGATACTAACAGGTGGTGAACACACTGCTCGTGCCTGCCAGACCCTAAAAAAGACATCGGTACCGGTTATTGAGATCTGGGATATGCCGGCTCAGCCTATTCACCATCTTGTGGGATTCTCAAACGCCGCCATGATCGAAGATATGGTTGCTCGACTGGTGTTTCGGGGCTATCGTCGTATCGCTTTTATTGGTGGGGATGAGAGTGGTGATTTCAGAAGCATTGATCGGCGTCGAGGATATGAACGGGCGATTGAAACCCTTGGTTTGCCAAAAGCTCATGTTGTCCCCCTTGGGGCTCCGCCCATTTCGATCAGACATGGAGGTCCGGCCATTGTTCGCTTAATGCAGGAGTGGCCCGAGGCGGAAGCGGTTATCTGCGTTTCCGACCTCTGCGCTATAGGGGCAATTATGGAATGTCACCGCCAGAAATGGGATGTTCCTTCTCGCCTAGCCGTTGCCGGTTTTGGAGATTTTGAGATTTCTCGCTACAGTTTTCCCACCCTGACAACAGTATCAGTCAACTGTACCGAAATCGGACTCCAGACCGGGAACCTGATGCTCAGGGCAACAGGAAAGACCACCACAATGAATTCCCTGCTCCCCCAACGACTGGTTATCCCCCACTCAATCATCGAGCGGGAGAGTACCTGAGAAGAGCGAAGAAAAGATTTCAATTGAAGGTTAACTGCACCTTCATGGATGTTGTTCTGTTGTTGGCAGTTTCAAATGCCTGGTTTACCTCGGTAACAGGGTAGACATCGGTAAGCAACGCCTTGAGTGGCAGTCGCCCTGAACCTATGAGGGCAACTGCCCAGGCAAATTCTTCATGAAAACGGAAAGTACCGCAAAGTTCGATCTCTTTTGCAACGAGCAGGTTTTGAGGAATTGTCACCATTCCCCCCAGGCCGAGCTGAACAAGGCGGCCCTGTGGCCGAATGAGGTCAAGTGCAGAGACGAGGGCCTGCTCGTTACCGGACGCCTCTATTACAACATCAAAGAAGCCTTTATCTGCAGCATATTTTCCCAGCTCCCGGGCCTGTTTAGTAATATTGATGGTTCTGTCCGCTCCGACTTTGGCGGCACACTTCAGAGGTTCATCCACCACATCGGTTGCCACAACCTCGAGAGCCCCATGCATTTTCACGACCGCAACGACCAGGGCACCAATAGGACCGGAACCGGTCACGAGAACCTTTCTGCCCATCATACTCCCTCCGCGCTTAACGGCGTGGAGAGCCACAGCAAGAGGTTCAGCAAAAGCTCCTTCACTCGATGAGGTTTCTTGTTTAAAAGGATGACACTGTTCGGCTCCGGCTACCAACCGCTGGCGAAACGCTCCCTGTACATGGGGAAAGCGCATAGCACTGCCATAATAGCGCATATCCAAACATTGATTAGACATGGCCTCTTTGCAGAACCTACATGATCCGCAGGGGTGACTGGGACTGACTGCCACCAAATCACCAATCTTGAGATTGTCAACATGAGAGCCCAGCTCGGCCACACGGCCCGAAACCTCGTGACCAAGTATCATCGGTTCCTTGATACGGACAGTACCAAAACCGCCATGGTTGTAGTAATGCAAATCTGAGCCACAGATCCCGCCGGCTTCGATATTGATGAGCACTTGATCCGGACCGGCAACAGGCTGCTCCTGTTCTTCGAGCCTGAGGTCTTTGGCCCCATAACAAACAACAGATTTCATTGTCAACTCCTCTAAATTACCGGGGTAAGAAGCTCCCGGCCACTAAAATATGCTTCCAGATTTTCCCGAACCAGACGTCCCATCGCTTTGCGTGTATCGATCGTGCCGCTTGCCTGATGAGGTTGCAACATAACGTTGTCAAGCTCAAGGAAACGGGAATTTAAATCCGGTTCACCCTCAAAAACATCGAGTGCGGCATAACCAAGTGTCTTGTTCTCCAGAGCTGCAAGAAGAGCTTCCTCGTCAATATTTGAAGCTCTTGATACATTGATTAGCATTCCTTCTGGGCCCAGTGACTCTATGACCGCCTTGTTCACTATATGTTTTGTGGCCGCTCCACCAGTTACCGTAACGAACAAGTAATCTGAACATTCGGCAAGGGCTCGGGGATCTTGGATATAACTCCACTCGCTGGCAAATTCTTTCTTTTCACGAGCCGAGTAGGCTATATCCATCATGAAGGCGGTACAGCGCTTAGCGATCTCGTAACCGATCCTTCCAAGACCGAGAATTCCAACCCGTTTACCGAAAACCCGAGTTTTAAGCGGGTACATTCCTTTTTGCGACCAGTCACCGGAGCGGACCCAATCTTCAGCACCGATGATCCCGCGTGAAGCTGCAAGCATCATGGCTACTCCAAAATCTGCAACATCTTTGGTCAGGACATCGGGTGTATTGGTAACATGAATGTTGCGTTCTCGAGCAGCATCAAGATCCACGGCATCATAGCCAACACCATAAACAGAGATGATTTCCAGGTGAGGGAGGGACTCGATAAGCTTTCTGCTCAGTCCGAGGTCTCCGCGGGTTGCCACCCCACGGATACTACCGGCACACCCCTCGATGAATGCATCTTTGTCTTCTGCAGTAAAATAGGGGTGAAGAATGAAGTTTCTTTCCAATGCTTCCATGTCCCAGTCGGGATATGGGCCGATTTGTAAGATGTTCACCTTATTCATGAGTCTCTCCTTTGGGATAACAAAATAACTTGACAGTGATGCTCTTTTGTGCGTAATGTTATCGATAACAAAACCTAAGTGCAAGTAAAAAATCACACGAACATCTTATTTGAAGGTTTTATCAATGAATAGTTTAAAATTGTTTGATCTAACCGGGCGCCGGGCACTGATAACAGGCTCCAGCAAGGGTATCGGTTTTGAACTGGCGCGGGGGCTAGCAGGTGCTGGGGCCGAGATTATCCTCAATGGCCTCAATGAGGATCGGCTGTCAAATGCTGCCAGGAATCTTCGCGCTGAAGATGCATTGATTCATGAACTCAGATTTGATGTTACAGAACCGGATGCCGTCAGAGATGCCATCGACAGTTTTGAGGCTCGGACGGGTCCCATTGATATCCTGATCAATAATGCTGGCATGCAGTTTCGGGCCCCTCTTGAGAATTTTCCGATTGATCGGTTTGATCAGTTGATGCTGTTGAACTGCAATAGCGCGTTTTATGTTGGACAAGCTGTTGCCCGTCACATGATTAAGCGTGAGGCCGGAAAAATCGTCAACATCTGCTCGGTACAAACCGCTCTGGCTCGTCCTTCCATTGCCCCCTACACGGCCTCCAAGGGAGCCCTCGCCAATCTTACCAAAGGGATGGCAACGGACTGGGCACAATTTGGCATACAGGTAAATGGTTTGGCACCAGGATATTTTAAAACAAAATTAACATCAGCCCTGGTTGCTGACGAGGAATTCACCGCCTGGCTCAGTGCCAGAACTCCAGCACGGCGCTGGGGAGAAGTACGAGAGCTTGTCGGTGCCTGCATCTTTTTAAGCTCGGAGGCTTCGAGCTTTGTTAATGGGCACATTCTTTATGTCGATGGTGGAATGACAGTTTCAGTTTAACAAAAGGCCCATTTTGGCTGAGACGAGGTTTCAGAGATTGTGTAAATCAATAATTGATGCCGCTCCTGAAAACAGGCTCGCTTTCCATCTCTTAGCAATGTTGAAAGGATGCCATCGTCAATTTCCATTGTCTCATAGAGATAGGTCTTCCATGATGACAATCTCCGTTGAATGATATAGGGGCGGAAGCAGATTGACGATCGTCAGGCAAAATTATTTAAGTAGAGCCACTTGCAAAACGCCCTTTTTGTTCAATCTCTACATTATGCTTAAATTTTTTATCCTCGGAATAGCAATTATATGCCTACGGTAAAAATTTTTCGCAAGCCTTAACTTTGAACGAAAATCATCATTTTGCAAAAGGCTCAGTAGACAAAAAATACCAATAGAAGAGAGAGACAAATGCCACAGGACTATGTAAAAAAAGTTAGCGTAATCGGTGTTGGCATCATGGGCACGGCAATTTCCAGGCGACTTGTGAAATGTGGCCAGGATGTCACTGTTTTCGATCTTGATCGTGAAAAGATGCAGATAATGGTCGAACGAGGTGCAACAGCAGCGGGCAGCCCCAGTGAGGCTACAATTTCTGCCGAATTTGTGATCCTTTCCTTGAATGATGCAGCCATAGTGAGCAAGGCTGTCTTTGGCAAAGATGGCGTGGCGGAAGCGGCTTCTGCAGACAAGGTGTTGATTGACATGTCCTCAATTGATCCGAAATCTACCCGGGAATGTGCTGCTCGTTTGCGGGATGAATATCAGATGCCCTGGCTTGACTGCCCACTTTCAGGAGGTGCTCCCGGTGCTCTGGAAGGCCGGCTTGCCGTTATGGCCGGAGGCGAAAAGGATGATTTTGAACGTGCAAAAGAGATCATGCAGCATCTTTGTGCCAATTTCACCTTAATGGGGCCATCTGGTGCCGGGCAGACAACAAAACTTGTGAACCAAGTTCTTTGCGCGATTGGTTTTCAGGCGATAGCGGAGGCAACCCAACTTGCTATTCAAGGAGGTGTGGACGTGGATTGCATTCCTGCCGCACTGTCAGGAGGTCGCGCCGACTCCGCTCTGCTGCAAGAGTTCATGGCGAAGATGGGACGTCATGACTATTCGCCAACGGGACGGCTTGACAATATGCTTAAAGATCTTGAAGCAGTACAAAGTTTTGCGAGCAAAACCCGTGTCGCCATGCCAGTGACCTCCTTGACCACGGAAATCCATCGTCTTTTCGTTGCGGCAGG
>JABDPQ010000732.1 GCA_013042695.1 Desulfobacterales bacterium
CTTCGTGACAGTCGATGCATCTGCTGGAGTCGTATCTTTCCGCAAGTTCGGCAATGGTTTTTGCTTTAGGCGGCGGCTCGGTCTTCGGCCCGCCGGCACCGTAGCTGTACATTGCTAATGCGGTCAAAGCGACAACCGCCAGACACACAGTAAAAACTTTTTTCATGATTCCTCCTTAAGGTTGGGTTTTATAACAGCTGTTAATGCTCGATAGCTCATCCATAATTTTAAACTTTGACTGGCATTGTTATTGGAATAAATATGAGTGCAGGTAATTGAACACCGCCTTGCTCTGAGCAGTAATATGTTCAGGATAACTGTTTGCTCGTATGAAAACTGAGTGAGAAAAAATGAAACGAAACCGAGTGTCTCTCTTCTATTGCTCGGTAAACTGCATGGCCAAAGGGAAAAATTCTGTTGGATAATCATGAAAAGTAGTCTTTAAAATCTCTATAAATAACTTAAGCAATTTCATCTTTCAGCACAGCCAATTGCTACCGTAATCGACAAACAAAGTCAATTACCACAAAGTAGCACTAGGCTTTATTTATTTTCAAATAAACCATTTGAAATGCCCTACAGAATGATCATTATAAAATAAAGAAATTCACCACTTTCATTATAGATTGTAACTGATTAGACAACAATACGGATCAGTATGTTTAACCATCTCGCAGTCAAGTGACATAGGAGCATCAGCGACCAAGGTTTTATCGATTTCACTATCAGGCACTTGATCAATAGTGGCAGTATATTGTTTTATAGCGCTATTGGCAGGGTGCTGCGGTTTAAAAAATGGTGAGAAACAGTGTAGAGAGATTGCGGGTCACGCACTCCGGTTACTTCACGAATAGCATGCATTCCCCATGTCGGGGCCCCGACATCAACGGTAGTAATCCCCAGCTTCGCCGCTGTCAATGGTCCAATGGTGCTACCACAGGCCATATCACTTCGCATAACAAAATCCTGAGTTTCGACTCCTACCTCTGAGGCAATCAATCGAAAAATCGAAGCGCTTAAAGCTGACGAGGCGTAACGCTGGCTGGCGTTAATCTTGATGACAGGCCCCTTGTTGAGCAGAACTAGATGGTCTCCGTCGGACTTATCTTTGTAATTCGGATGTGTCGCATGTGCGTTATCAAGCGATAAAAGAAATGAATTATGCAAACATATAGCCCTTTGTTCAGGGTCTTTTAGAATTCTTGCCATAAAAAGATCGATAAAATTTCCCATTGCACCACTTGAACTGGTTGAACCAATTTCCTCATGATTCGTTAAAAGAAGCAGTGCATTAGTATTCTCTCCAGCATGACAAATCGCCTCCAGACCAACATGGCAGCTCAACAGATTATCAAGCCGAGGCGCGGCCAGAAAATCATTTTGAAAACCAAATACGGTAGGCTTATTTAGATCATAACAGAAGAGATCATAACCAAGGATCCCATTTAGTAATAAATCAGGATGATCTTTTTTGATTTGAGTTTTTAAGATCTCAATGAAGTCAGGCAAATCCTGATCTTCCCCCTGGCCAAAAATTGGCGAGACATGTTCCTGGACATTTATCTCTATTCCCTCATTTGCCTTTCGATTAAGATGGATCGCGAGACTTGGGATGTAGAGAAGCGGTTTTTTAAAATCGATAAGTACTTGGGCTACCTGACTGTCTCTCGAGGTACAGGACACGAGACCAGCCAAAGAGAGTTCACGATCAAACCAGGTACCGAGCAGAACCCCACCATATTTTTCAACGCCGGCCATTATATAAGGAGACCCACTTGTTCGAATATGCGGCTTGATTTGCAGACTTGGACTGTCAGTGTGAGCCCCAATCATTCTAAATCCATTGTCAAGAGATGTTTTAGCACCAAGAGAAAATGCGATAAGTGAACCATCTCTGGCAATGTGATACTTTTGTCCTTTTTTAATTTGCCAGGATTCTCCTTCATCTAGAGCAACAAAACCTTGCTTAGAAAGTTTTTTTTGAAAATAGGCAGTGGCATGATAAGGAGTGGGGCATTCTTCAAGAAGATCAAATAACGCGTTATTGAAGGTGTCGATTTTCATGGTAGTGAGTTAATGCTAGATTTTGGGAACTGAAGATCATAGATTTCAGGCGTGCTGGCATTTATGCAAGGTCATCGGCTGAGCTACCCGTAAAACCTCATTGTCACCACTGTTCTTTTGATTACTGGTATTTGACCTTCAAATTGTAAAGGGTGTCAAGATAGGTCTCTCTCATTTTTAAATCTATGCTGCTGGATTCAATATCGCCAATCAATCGATCAATGGCAGTGTCGATTTCAACGCCATACTTATTTCTACCTTCACGGTTGGCGAGGTCAATGGTGAGAATTGCATAATAATTTACGATCATCCTCGACATAGAATCACGTCTGAAAAGATAGAGACGCCCCCCCATGGTGTTGAGGAAGAAGCCTGCATAACTATAGAGAGAATCATCAGAAATTTTAAGATTAAATTGTTCTTGCATGCATTCCGGATTATTCGTCAGCTGATAAAAGTCAGCGAGTGTTGCTTCAAATGTGGCTTTCTCCTGGTCAAGTATTCCCTTTAATATAACGATATTCTTCTTGCCGATGATTCTGAAAAAGTGGGCCGTGTTCTGCAGGATGGTGAATATGTCATTCATCTCACCGGTAACGACAGGAGGGTTGTCGACAAGCTTTTGAATGAGTTGTGGGAAATAACTACTGCTCTTTTCTCCAATTTTAAAACGTTCTATATAAGGCCTGGAATCCAAAGTGCTAAAAAATTGCTCAATAGTATCGGCACGTCGTTCACAGACTGCAGATGATGTTGTCTCTGAAAGCTCTTTTTCTAGATCCCTATTAGTCGATGGAGCGGGTAATGTCCCCATAGCAAGCTGCTGATCGGCAGGATCTACATCATTTCCAGGCGATGACTCTACGAGGTTGTTGTTTTGCTGATCCGCATCAATTTCTGGCTTGGCTACCTGCGGTTCAATGGTCTGTTCTTCTATTGCCGGTTTTAAAAAAGTTGCTCGCAATTGTTTAATGGGTTCAGGAAAGACAAGATAAAGGATAGCAAAAATAGCAATTATCACCAATAGGATAGGGAAGACAATGATGGCCTTGGATTTCTTCTGCAATCGTCGTTTTGACGATGCTCCGTTATCATATTGTTCCATAGATGTAACCAGATAGGTGATTTTGTTAACTCGACTGACTTAAACAGGCCTAACTATACTTGGTCACCCTGGATAAGTCACGAAGGAAATCTTCATCTCTCTGTGCTTAAATATGTAATGAATCAGACGCTTAGACGCTCTTTAGATGCTTTTATGGGGGAGAGGATATTCATTTGTCTGGTGGCTTTTCTCCTTGACTCGGATGCTGTAAAACACTATTTTAAGCGACTGTCAAAACCAGCGTTGATGTCATTTCTATGACGAAATTCAGTATAGTTATTCGTTTGTAAACCAATTTAATTCGGAGGATTAAACATGACTGTAAGTGTAGTTGGCCATTCAAGCCCAGATACCGATTCCGTAACCTCAGCCATTGCTCTTACCGCATTGCTGACTGCCCAGGGAAAAGATGCTAAAGCATATATGCAGACTGATGCTGAAGGCCTCAACCCAGAGTCCAAATTAGTGCTTGAACAATTTGGTCTTACAGCTCCCGAGCAAATTTCAGATGCCGCAGGAAAACAGCTGGCGCTTGTAGATTTCAGTGACATTGCCCAAGGACCGGAAAATTTATCTGCTGCCGAAGTAGTGATGATCGTTGATCATCATAAAATTGGTGATGTTACCACAAACAACCCCATTTTATTTCGTGCCGAACCTGTCGGATGCACGGGTACTGTATTACATAAAATGTTCAAAGAGGCTGGTGTGGCAATACCTAAAAATGTTGCTGGAGGTATGCTTGCCGCAATCCTGAGCGACACGGTAAATTTCAAATCGCCTACCTGTACGGAAGATGATAAAGCGGCTGTTAATGAGCTGAAAAATGTTGCCGGAGTTAAGGACACAGAGGCTCTTTTCATGGATATGCTCAAAGCCAAATCAGCCGTTGCTGGCGTACCTGCAAAAGACCTGCTCTTCCGTGACTATAAAGATTTCGATATGAAGGGTAATAAAATAGGTGTCGGTCAGCTCGAACTTGCCACTTTAGACCAGGTTGCCGATATCCGAGAGGCTCTCATCGAAGCAATTAAAGAAGTAAAGGCCGACGGACGTCATAGCGTACTTCTTATGCTCACAGACGTAGTGAAAGAAGGAACCGATCTGGTAGTATTGTCAGATGATCCCGCACTCGTGGAGAAGGCCTTTGGCTCTTCAGTTGAGAATTCATCCATGT
>JABDPQ010000735.1 GCA_013042695.1 Desulfobacterales bacterium
TGTTTGATTTCTAATATCGTCAATTTATCTAGCATTTCACCCCAGGACACGGGAATCAGCAAGGACATCGGCTCTCTCTTTTAGTAAGGCACTTTGGTAGTTGGTGCAAAATCATATAAAACAACTTCTCTGATCTATGTTACACTGATCACGCCTTTGTGGCCTGGTTTTTAACATAATAATCCATTTCTGTCTGCATTTGAAAGGAGCATTAAAGAAAACGCACATGTATCTCGCTACCATTTCTCGAGCCGGAACAGCACGCTATGAGATCCGCCAGTCGTACCTGCATGACACTGATTTCACTTATCAATACCGGGTCATCTTTGATCTTGGTTCAAGTCCCCGCCGCTATATTGAACAACTTTCCGATGATATCTGTTTTTTCGCCTCCGAGCTCGAAGATCCTATCAGCTCAGCGACAAACGAAGACCCGACATCTATTCTGGAAGAACTGCTCTGGGATTTTTTACCAGCGGAGGAGCAACACCGGCTGGAAATATTCCGCCATCGAGGCAGAGCCCAAATACGGCCCTTGTCCATTAAAGATCGTGCAGCCATTGAAAAACAAGTCCACCTCTTTGATCGCCGACGCCTCTATTATCTCAGATATGGTGCAGTTGACCAAAGCAGGATTTTCAGGTTGAATCCCAAACTCTACCGCCCACTGCTTGGCCAGTCACGAGATGAGCGTGAGTATTATTTCATGGAACTTGAAAAAGTGCTTAATCTCAACGAGATGAAAACGTACGTCTTTGCTATTTTTGACTTGCAGCGCCATTTCAATGAAACATACTCAAGTACCATGCCAGAAGCCCTGAATCAGCTCGATATTTCCGAACATTTCCTTAATGATCTCTGCAATCTCAATGAGGATGAACATTTTTGGTCGGGCAGCGCAATGACAGATTCGCTGCATGAACACCTGATCAAATATCTGATTATGTTTTTTGATCACGGCTACGGCAGACGATCCCTTTTTGACGATTTCATCAAAGAGTTCATGGGCCGTCATCGCACCTTTAAGTGGCCGGAAAAAAAGCCCCAGGTAAGCACCAGCGAGGCCGCCAGTGCCTTCAACACAGAATGGAAAAGCCTGCAAAAAATGAGCGAAAAAGAACTCACCAGACTCTACCGCTCCCGAGCCAAAGAACTCCACCCAGACAGCGGCGGCAACCACGAACAATTCGTCAGACTAAGCACCGCTTATGCCTCCCTGCTGGTTCGCAAAAAGTAATCTGAATCTAAAGATCCGGATCATTTTTCCGGAAAAAGGAGAAAAGCAATGTCAATTAGAGCCCTTGCCAGCGAACTCTACAGAGCGCAACAAAAGGTACACAAGCTACAGGACCAATTAGAAGTTGCCGGTATCAATAAAAAAGACCAGATACGCAGAGAGCTGAAACAGGCTGAAGTCGAGTGCAATCAACTTCGCCGCATTATTGAGGCAGAAAAAGAACCGTCTCCACTTCGCGACAGCTTCAAGAGACATTATTAAGTTTATTTTTCTATACAATTACAGAGCACTATTCATTGAAGAGACACCTGCCATTTATTGTACTTTATTCAATTCCTGTTATCCTGACCGTAATTCTATTTCTCCGGAAAAAATCCAACCTGTTTCAGTTAGCACATAGTTAGTGATTTTGATATGTTGCCCGTAACCAATTAAAATCATATATATTATTATTAAAATCTGTTTATCTCTTTTGCTTCCTGTAAATGGTATATGCTTTGCATTCCCTACCTTAGATGTAACAAATGTCTGCAATGTCATTTTGCAGTTTTCATTTAGAAGAGAGAACCGATGATAAAGTTAATAATAATAGTTTTGATCATAGTTGCTTGTGTTTTTGTGGCGTCGGCAGGTCTTATCCCAGAACCAGCAACTATGCTGCTCTTTGGAGCCGGCCTTATCGCCATCACAGTTATTCCTAGCAAGCTCATGAAAAAATAACCGTTAATATATTCCGGAATTTAAAAGCCCGCTTCAAGTTTTTCCTGATTCGGGCTTTTTATGTAACCCCCCTCACCGCCCGTTCATCAATCCCCACGCCAACCAGCTGACCAACCCAAAAAGGTTTTTCTCGATACGCCGCACTCTTCATTATAACCTGCAACATCACCCCCACATCAACAACCACCCGCACCAGGTCATTTTCAGCGGTAACAGAAACAACCCGACCGCTTAGATTATCCAACGGGTGATCCACTTGCTGAAAGGCTTCAAGTAAAATCCTCGAAGGTACCAGATGCACAGCCCCGCCATCCTCAAGTCCGGCAAGATGTCCATTCATCTCAACCTTCAGGCGATACTCGCCAATGCGGACAACTGCCTGGGACTTTCTCCCCTGAGACACCAATTCAACCACAAAATTATTCTCGCCGACCCCATGCGAA
>JABDPQ010000002.1 GCA_013042695.1 Desulfobacterales bacterium
TGCTGAATTAGTATATATAGGCCTGTTTTGGCTTAAGTACAGAGCGGGAATAACTCAGTGGTAGAGTGTAACCTTGCCAAGGTTGAAGTCGCGAGTTCGAATCTCGTTTCCCGCTCCAAACTGACCATAAAAGGTTCGGCACTGTTCGAGCCTTTTTTTATTAATTTTTTTTTATTTAAATACTAGACCGCTGAGGAAAAAAATGAAAACCTATCTTGCTCCTAAAAAAGAAATCGAGCGGAAATGGTATGTTGTCGATGCCAAGGACAAGATTTTGGGTCGCTTAGCAACTGAGATTGCTCATAGGCTGCGTGGTAAACATAAGCCAACCTTTTCCCCATTTATCGATAATGGTGATTTTATCATTGTAACCAATGCCGACAGAATTCAGCTAACGGGTAAGAAGTGGGACGATAAAAAATATTATCGTCATACCGGTTATATGGGTGGTATCAAGGATACAACCGCCAAAGAGCTGCTTGCAAAGCATCCCACTGATCTCATTACCAAAGCCGTTAAGGGCATGCTACCAAAAAATAAAATTGGCAGAGCTCAGCTGAAAAAACTTAAGGTCTATGCCGGCGCTGAGCACCCCCACAAAGCGCAACAACCAGCAGAGCTCACCCTATAACCCCGATAACGGGATAAGCGCCTGCATTGAATAGTCTTGTTCTAAGATAAGATTAAAACGTAAAGGGCACTTAATAAATCACGGAGAAATTGGCCATGGCCGAACGTTTTTATGCTACCGGAAAAAGAAAAAAAGCAGTAGCACGTGTCTGGATTACCCCGGGCTCCGGCAAAATTACTGTAAACCAGATGACACCAGATGAGTATTTTGGTGGAACATTTCAGGTTCACAAGCTTGATAAACCTTTCAAAGTTACTGAAACTGAAGAACAGTACGATATTTATGCCACGCTCAAGGGTGGCGGCAAGTCAGCTCAGGTTGATGCGTTGACTCATGGAATTTCAAAAGCTCTTCTTGAAGTCAACAATGAAATGAGAATTGCACTCAAACGCACCGGTCTGCTTACGCGTGATCCTCGCAACAAAGAAAGAAAGAAGTATGGCCAGAAAGGCGCCCGAGCCAAGTTCCAGTTTTCGAAACGTTAATTTTCTTTGTTTCCGTGGGCCAGAAGAGCGCTTGCACAGCAACTCTCTTGAGCCTGCATGTAACGTAGAATGTGGGGATAGCAGATTTTCTGTTATCCCCACTTTTCTTTTCCCCCATGCTATTGTAAGTTTTGTATCCCAGCACGAGGAGACACCATGCTAAATGTCGCTATCATTGGAGCATCCGGTTATACCGGTGCAGAACTTGCCCGAATTTTATATTCTCATCCATCAGTTTCCATTACAGCGGCAACCTCAAGGCAGCATGATGGTCACACATTCAGCGAAGTTTTTCCACACATGCGCAATCTTGTCGAGCTGACCTGCAGGAATTATTCAATAGACCAGATTGTGGACCGGGCTGATTTCATTTTTTGTGCCGTTCCGCACAAGACAGCCATGGGTATCGTACCACCATTGTTGGCAGCAGGAAAAAAAGTTATTGATCTCTCTGCCGATTTTAGACTTCGTGATGTAGGTGTTTATGAAACCTGGTATCAGCAACACAGTTCTCCGGAGACTATCCTAAGAGCCGTATATGGCCTGCCTGAACTTTACAAAGAGCAGATAACCAAAGCTCAGCTTGTTGCAAACCCAGGATGCTACCCGACATCAATCATCCTCGGCTTGGCTCCTCTAATAAAATCTGCCCGCATAGACACGTCATCGATCATTGCCGATTCAAAATCAGGAACATCGGGGGCTGGCCGCGCCACTTCGGTGGGCTCACTTTTCTGTGAAGTAACCGATGGATTCAGAGCCTATAAAGTTGGAGGAGTTCATCGACATATCCCGGAAATTGAGCAGGAATTGGGAGCGGTGGCTGGAAAATCAATTACGCTATCATTTACTCCCCATCTCCTACCAGTCTCAAGAGGCATTCTCAGCACTATCTACGCCAATCTGTTGCAAGATCTATCGGAAGAGCAGCTCAGAGAATACTACCAGGAAATGTATACCGAGCAGCCTTTTGTC
>JABDPQ010000742.1 GCA_013042695.1 Desulfobacterales bacterium
GGTTACCGCTGGGTAAAGTACGTCGATAGAGTGACAGTTATCGTCAGGTAGTCGTAACACTCGTTTCAATTATCTCAATATATTCGCCTATTGCAAGTTTTAGTTCTGAGGAACCTTCAAATGAATAATGTCATTGCCCTCCTTAAGTCACACCGGTCTATTCGTAAATTTCTAGATCGGGCCGTCAGCCAGGAACTTATTGAGTCCCTCATAGAATCTGGGCAATGCGCTGCCACCTCAAGTTTCATACAGGCATGCACCGTTATACAAGTGAATGATCCAGACACCCGGGCTAAACTTCGTGATTGTGCTGCTGATCAAATCTATGTATCTGAAGCACCTGTTTTTCTTGTCTTCTGCGCTGACATGCAGCGACACCGTTTGGCCTGTGATATGCATCAATCTCCTATGCTGTCCGGTTATACCGAACAATTTCTTACCGCCTCGCTGGACTGTGCTCTTTTTGCTCAAAACGTTCTTATTGGGGCAGAGTCGGTTGGACTGGGAGGCTGCTATATTGGCGCGCTTAGAAACAATATTGCTGAAGTTGACTATCTTCTTAAGCTGCCGGAGCTCGTATATCCTCTTTTTGGACTCTGTTTGGGTTATCCAGATCAAGATCCAGAGATTAAACCACGACTTCCGCTACCGGTTGTTTTAAAACAGGACAGCTATGATGATTGCTCTGATCGGATATTTATAGAGGAGTATGACAGAGATGTTCGTTCATATTATACAACCCGTACTGCTGGAGCTATAGATCAATCATGGAGTGAACAGATCTCTGCAATGCTGATCAAGGAGGCCCGTCCACATATGCTCTCTTATTTAAGGGATAAAGGCTTTCTTTTAAAATAAAATGAGTTAATTCTTGTTTTTGGTAGCCACAAAAAAGCATAGGACCGTACTATGGCCATGAGTTTTATGGATGGAAACGAGGCAATTGCTCATGCCTCAATTGAGGCCGGGTGTCAATTTTTTGCCGGATATCCGATCACACCGGCAACGACCATTTACCAGCACATGCTCACCCTACTACCCGCTTATGGGGGTATATGTCTGCAGGGTGAAGACGAAATAGCCTCTATTGGTTTTTGCCTGGGTGCTTCAATGGCCGGTTTCAAAGCTCTGACAGCAACTTCGGGGCCAGGCATCAGCCTCTACAGCGAACAGATATCCTTCGCCATTGGAGGCGAAATTCCACTTGTCATCGTCGATGTACAGCGCTTGGGACCGTCAACCGGTTCCGCAACCAAAGGAGCCGATGGCGACATTCAATTTTTACGCTGGGGCAACAGCGGCGGGCTGCCTGTTATTGTGCTCGCGCCGGTTGACGTCCGAGATTGCTATACCCTAACCCTTCATGCATTCAACTTATCAGAACAATTTCGCTGTCCCGTCTTTATTGCCTCAAATAAAGAAATTGCTATGACGAGAGAAAGCATCGAACTGGACGCTCTTGATAGTGTAAAGGTTCTTAGCAGAAGTCAGAACTCCCAGGATATGCCTTATAAGCCGTTTCAAGTTTCAAATCAATCACTGACGCCACCGTTTCTGCCCATTGGCGGGAAACAATTAGTGCGGCAGACTTCGTCCACACACGGACCCGATGGCTATATCACCGTGGACACTGAGATCATTCGTGGTTCAATTACTCGAATGCACAAAAAACTCTCGGATGCGGTAGATCAATTCAGCTTATATGAAATAGACCTGGACAATGATGCAGAGATTCTTCTAATAACCTACGGAGTGACCTCCCGATCAGCCAGGACCGCTATGCAACAAATACGCTCTACTGGTAAAAAAATTTCATTGCTCATCCTTAAAACACTTTATCCGGTACCCAAAGCACTTATCAAGCGGTTTATGGATCACGTCACAACTATCGTCGTTGTCGAAATGAATCTTGGTCTTTATGTTCGCGAAATTGAACGGCTGGCCAAAACGCAAAGAATAATCCGATATGGTCAAATGGATGGGGAACTACTCAGACCAGACAAGATCAGGGAAGTGGTTGGCTTATGAGCAGTCTTCTTAACAGGCAGCGGCCGCCGATATTCTGTCCCGGCTGTTCGCATGAAAAGGTTGTTAAAGCATTAGATATGGCTCTGCAACGGCAAGGTTTACAAGGAAATCAGGTTGTCATTGTAACAGATATTGGCTGTTCCGGTCTGTTTGACACCTTCTTCAACACCCATGCCCTCCATGGCTTGCACGGCCGTGCATTGACCTATGCCACCGGTCTGAAAATGGCCCGCCCTGAGTTACACGTTATTGTTATCATGGGTGATGGTGGTCTTGGAATTGGCGGCGCTCACGTCATAAGTAGTTGCCGCAGAAATCTTGATATCTCACTTCTGGTGCTCAATAATTTCAATTACGGTATGACCGGAGGACAATGCTCATTTACCACCCCAGTCGAAGCAGCAACTGCATCAGGGTTTTTGAATCAGCTTGAAACGCCGCTGGATATATGCCGGGTAGGCTCGGCTGCCGGAGCTTCTTATACTGATAGAGTGCTCGCAACCAGCAAAGAATTGCCGACACGAATACAACAAGCACTCGAATACCCTGGATTTTCTTTGATGGACATTTGGGGGATATGCCCTGGTCGATATGGCAAACGCAACAAAGAATTATTGAAACATCTCCAAAAAGAAATAACCAGGAGACCATTAGCAAACGGAAGGATTCCGGCAAACGAACGTGCTGAATTTGGCTCGCACTATCGTAAACATGCAGCAGAGCTTCAGTTACCTGCGTCCTTGAAAACAATCGCTCATAATTATCACTCATCTATCCAAGGTCGCTATGAAATATTGCTGCTCGGAGCTGCCGGACAGCGTATCAACACAGCTGGTGAACTACTCTGTCTCTCGGCGATGACTGCTGGGTTGCATGTAACTCAAAAGAATGATTTTCCGATTACCGTTTTACGTGGTTACTCGATTAGTGAGATCATTCTAAGCCGGCATCCTATTGGATATACGGCAATTGAAAACCCCGATGTAGTCATTGCTCTGTCTCAAGAAGGAATATCCAGAAGAAAACAAGCAATTAACCTTTTAGGCGAAGAGACCCTCCTGATTGTCAAAAACGGGTTGGCACTGCCGGAAAATAATGCTGAGATCATCGAAATTGATTTCAAAAATCTAAGCGTTCCCTCAGCTCATTGGGCACTCGCTTCGCTGGCAGTTCTTGCAAGAGAAAAGGATACCATTACCAAAGATATGCTGCAGGCAGGTCTCGCCAACAAATTCAGTGGCAAACAGCTTGAGGAAGCGGTTTCGTTACTGAGCTGCATGTAGAAATGGTGCGACTGTTACTGTCTCCGCCTCTACGACGAGAAGTTCCTTATGATTGTCGTCTTATTTTATAGGGTTGTCTGCAGAAACTCGGTAAACCTCTTCCAGGATTGTTTGTCAGCTTCTTCCCTGTATCTCTCTGAGCCAAAAACAGTAAAGGCGTGGGGAGTCTGGCTATAGGTAACCATCTCGTGTTTTATGCCTTCTTCTTCAAGCTCAGTTCCAAGTTCTGCAAAATCATCCAAGCTAATCGCCGTATCTGCAGAGCCATGAAATACTAATATGGTACCCTTTGCATTTGTATAGTCTTGACCCTCAGGTGTTGATAGACCGCCATGAAACGTCACAAACCCTTTAGCATCAGCTCCTGACCGTGCCATTTCCAGCACCGCAGCTCCCCCAAAGCAATACCCGAAGACAACGGCATTTGAGCCATCGCCTCCCTGCTTGACTCCTTCCTCAAAAGATCCCTGAAGAATTGACCGCATCTTTTGCCTATCTTTATAGAGTTCTCCCGTGTGTTGTTTTTTATCTTTTACCTCTGTTGGCCTGACGCCTTTGCCGAAAAGATCAGCAGCAAAGACAGCATAGCCAAGCTCAGAAAGCATCTGAGCCCTTTTTATTTCATAATCGGTCAAACCGTCCCAATCGTGAATTAACATGATCAGCGGAGCGCCCTCTTTCTGACTGACAAAATACCCTTCATAATCTTGACCATTAACCTTATATGTTACATTATTCCCTGCTCCAAAGGCGGGTAGCGCAACGATCATTATCGATATTACCATTACTGCTGTTTTCATATCATTCTCCTAAAATCTATATGGAAATTTCCTTGCTGTTTTTATTACTTCTTGAGTCGCAATCTGCATTACATCAGCATCAATGTGCTGTCAGAATACAAAAACTAGAAAATAGTGCTACTTTGTAGGAAATCAATAGATGGTTGGAATATATCAAATGGCGATTGTAATACTCAGCAGCGATAGTTCTACGATATTGTCATTCTCCCTCATCCTTAACAACGGTAATACGCTGAATCTGCTGGTCGGTAAAACCGTCAAGACCGTCGCTCACGGTCGTTGAAAAACTATACAATACAGCTCCGCGCGGACCTGCCTGGAACCAATGTTTCTCATATGGCTCAAAAGTGAGTTGGTCCCCTGGCTCTAATATAAGTTCATGGCGAAGAAGGTAGGCATCATCCTTGCCAGCAACAATAAAACCAGCTTTCATGTTATCTTTACCCGCTACATAAAACCGAAG
>JABDPQ010000748.1 GCA_013042695.1 Desulfobacterales bacterium
CAATTATATGCCTGCGGTAAAAATTTTTCGCAGGCCTTGACTTTGAACGAAAATCATCATTTTGCAAAAGGCTCACTCGTTATAATCGTTTTTCAATATTATCTATCCAGAACGCTCTCATCTAAAATACCCTCGTCAATCAATTGAATCAGGATATCGGTACATTCCTTTTTTATTTTTTCTCTTAATAGCCTAGCGGCAGGGGTGATTAATTGTCTACTTGGAAAGAGTAGCCAGAGTTCAGTGGAGGAGGGCTTGAACTCCGGCATAACACCTACAAGGTCTCCAGATAACAGATCCGTGGATATTTCAAGGCAGGATTTTATTGCCAGCCCTTTCCCGTCAACACACCACTGTCGTACGAGGTCGCCGTCATTCGCGACACGGTTGCTGGTCATCTTTATTTTATCTACCATACCTTCCTTTGTGAATGTCCAGACATCGTTAGCAATGTCGTAAAGCTCGTACAACAACCCGTTATGTGCGGGAAGGTCGCAGGGATGCTCTGGCATGCCGTACTTGTCGAGGTAACAAGGAGATGCGCAAAGAAGATTTGAGACATTACAGATTTTGAATCCATAAAGATTTGCGTCATTAAGCGATCCAGGGCGAATATATCGTATGGCGATGTCTATAGAGTCTCTGAATAAGTCCACATTGCTGTCGCTGAGATTGAGCCGCACACTTAAGCCAGGATAGGCATCCATAAATTCATTCAGCCATCGTCTGACTAGATTCCTGCCCAGGTCCGAAGCTGCAGCAATCCGCAGTTCGCCATCAACAATAGCCAGGTCGCTACTTATCAGCTGTCTACCTTGCTCCAGCGTTAGCAGGGCCTGTTCACAATGGGGGATATACCGTTCACCAGCACTTGAAAGGCGAAGCTGCCTGGTTGTGCGGATAAACAATTCCGCATTGAGGGCTTCTTCCACCCGTTTTAATGCCGTACTGGCTCTAGGCGTGCTCATATCCAGATGAGTTGCTGCCGCAGTAATGGAGCGTAATTCCGCCACTTTGAGTACTACTTGAAGATCTTCCAGAAGCATATTGTTAAAAATATTTTAATAATGTTTCAAAAACCATACTGTTTATCTTTAATAATTAAAAGACTATTATTTATCCCATAACAGCAGGTATTGAAGTGCTCATCTCCATTATCTTCGGTATTGGCGGTAAAGGACGATCCATAGAGCATATAGTAGAAATTACCAAACTGCTTAACATTCTGCAGCCAGAAGAGCTGGCTCCCATGGCGCTAACGATCCAACCGGGGACCATATTAGAGAAACAGGTTGAATCAGGTGAATTTATCCAGGCAACTCCACCGCAGATCCTTGAAGAGGAGAAATACCTGCTGGAAAAATCTTGAGGATTTCGAGATGCTGTATTGGGGAGATCACGGCAATAATATTGAGACCTTAAGAGGAATGCTGCCATTAAAGAGGGACCATTTTATCCAGAAGATTGATGATGCTATTATCCATCATCCGGTTACAAGCCAGGAGGTGCTTCTGACTTCTCCATGGTAGGAAATCGGCCCGTGCATAGCTAGTACAGTAGTATTCTTATTCGGATGCGCCTAGAAGCCACCTGACACGAGATAATCTTGATCAGGAAAGCCATTTCTCAATAAGGGCTTCTGTCTCGTCTGGAATTACACCAACTATTGTCGCAATATCCAGGACGGTAAAACGGTTGCGCATTTGGTGGGCATGGTTGACTATTTCCATGAAGAAATCCATGTCTAAGGGAGATTTATTATACTGCAAATCTGAATATCGATGCGCTGCCATGGCTTCTCGGAGGCACTCTTTTAAATTCTGAGCTGGAATTAAATTTGGCCTGATCGTTTCTTTAATGGCCCTCCAATTAGCTGGTATTTTGAGGATTGCTGCAGCCTCGGACATTCTAGGTAATTTTTCTTGAAATTCCTTTTCGATTACCGGTGTTAATGATCCCCAAAACGATTCATCCACATGTGTTGGAGGATCCTTAAATTGAGGTTCTTCTATTGTCATCAAGCGTTCATATAGGGCGGCCATCAGGATCGAGCTCACCCCGACCTGTCGTCCATGCAGATCATGAGCGTGATTATCTCGCGCTGCTAGCATATCAAGCGTATGTGAAATCAAGTGTTCCCCACCGGAAGCAGGGGCAGAGGTCCCAGTTATAGTCATGGCAACGCTTGAGTAGAACAAGGCCTCAAACAGCGCTTTAAACCCAGCAGGGTCGCGATCCCTGATTTTCTGTGGGTTTTTCAGATAGATTGGCTCAAGGTGTTTGAGAAGATCAACAGAGAACTGGCAATAATAGTCACCAAAAAGAAATTGGTTTACCCGCCAATCGGCACCGCTCACAGATTTCGCCAGAACGTCTCCCAATCCGGCAGTACTCAATTCATGGGGTGCATTGATGAGGATGTCCGGTGTGGCAATTACCGCTTTAGGGGCCGCGGCATGAAACAATACTTTGAGTCCGTCAACGGTGGCCGCTACATTAGCAGATGCATATCCATTCATGGAAGCAGCCGTAGCAACGACGATATACGGCTTGTGCTGCAGGAATGCCAACCATTTTACCAGGTCATTGATGACCCCGCTGCCCAAGGCAATATAGAGGTCGGCAGCAGAACATTCTTCAAGTAGCGAGTCTTTGGTCTGGCTATCCACCACTGGCGATTCACCGTCTATGTCAGGAACGATGAAACGCTGAACAGTAAAATCATCATCAGCCAAAAGTTCTCTGATTTCCTCACCTGCAACCATGTAGGTTCTAGAGTCAGCTATGAGCATACAACGATTACCGTCACTGAACCTATTTATTAGTCTGGGTATTGACCCAAACGAATATTGATCATAGAAAAATTCCTCTATGGGGACCGTATGTTGCCTCCCGCATGTGCACTCAAATGAAGATCCCAGTAACTGTATCAAATCCATATTCTCATTTTCTGGTACACCTACCAGATAAATCCTCCCATGATCATAGTAGGAAAAGTGTCTTCAGCCTTACAGCGCATTTTCAATTTACGCGTATCCGGGGGTATCGTGGCGAACTCCTGACAATGAAGGCCGGTTCCGACCAGGATACTATCCAAACCGCTGTTTCGTGCTCCGGCGATGTCAGTTCTTAAACTGTCTCCAATTGTCACAATACGGTCATGTGCTATGCCAGGCAACTGCTGCAAACAGTATTGATAGATAGTCTTGAATGGTTTGCCAAAATAAATCACGCGCCCACCTCGTTTTTCATAATGAGCTGCCAAAGCCCCCGGCCCAATGCCCAGCACACTATTTCGATTTACCAAGACGTCTGGGTTGGCGCAGACCATAGTCAACCCACGTCTCGCGAGGAGTTCAAGGGTCTTTTGGTAAATGTCTGTGGATTGGGGATTTCCCTCGACACCTATAGTTAAAACAAATTCTGCGGCTGTTGGATCATCGGTTCTGCGGATCATGAGTCCATCTGACAGACCATATCTCTCAGAACCAAACAGAAAATAATGTGATCCTAAATTCTTACCATCAAGATCGTGTCTAAGGGCCAGATGCGTAAGTTCTCCTGAAGTGACCAATGAATTGTAAAGTCCTGGAAGAATATCAAAACCTTTCAGATCAGCACAAACCACTTTCGCTCGTCGCCCACTATTGGACAAAAGCAGGACCTTTTTCCCGCAGTCCTGCAGGCTGCGAAGACTGTCAATCACTCCTGGATAGGTCTTCGTTCCATCGTGCAAAACTCCCCATATATCGGTAATAAAAGCATCATAGCAATCTTGTATCTCGGATATACCTGCTATGTATCTCATATAAAATCAGCTCAATTCGGGAGGTACGCAAGAACTAGGTGATCCTGGCTCTAATCTTAATTGAGAGGTACTCGCTGAGAATAACTACACCGAAAATTGAAATCAGAATTACTGACACTTCGTGCCAGGAAAAAAGATTGATAGAGGAATAGAGTACAATCCCGATTCCCCCTGCCCCTACGAATCCAAGGACAGTGGACTCCCGGATGTTGATATCCCAGCGATAAATGATCGTTCCCAGAATTACCGGCATCACCTGCGGTAGTACACCAATTAGGAGCGTCTGCATCTTTGAGGCACCGGTGGCCTCAATGGCCTCAACAGCTCCGACATCTATCTCTTCTATTGCCTCGGCAATGAGCTTACCCACAAACCCTATCGATCGCGCGGCCACCGAGAAAATACCGGCCACCGGTCCCGGCCCGAAGATGGCAACAAACAGCAATCCCCAGACGACTGTATTCACCGACCTGGAAGTAACCAGAATAAAGCGGCCGAAAAACCAAGTTGTCTTGTTAAAGGTAGTGTTTCTGGCAGCCAGGATAGCGACGGGAAAGGCTAGAAATATCGTAAAGACCGTGCCCAGGGTCGCGATGTGGAGGGTTTCTATGAGAGGCGGAATGATCTCATAGAAAAAGGGCCAGTAGGGCGGTATCATCCTGGTAAATAGATCTGCCGCCTGGACATGGGCGTCCAGGAAATAAAACCAGGGTATGTCGAGATTGCTTACTGACCATACAGCAATGAAAACGATACCTGCATACCAGATATAACGAATGAGTGTCTCGGCGGGACTGAAGCGTTTCCAAATCTGTGGATATTTCTGTTGGAAATCAATTTGGCTCATCTCAGTCTCGCTCGTATCCAGTTACTGAAAAATTCACCGAGAAAAACTAAAGAAACAATGGTCATCAGGATAGCCAAACTGAAACCATAGTCATAGCGGGAAAAGCTTGCAGCCAGGGTTTGCCCAATTCCTCCAGCACCGACGATTCCAACCACGGTTGAATGCCTGATGTTGGCATCAAGTCGGTAGATTGAAACACCTATGTAACGCGGTAAAATGTGGGGTTGAACAGCATAAAGGAGAAGTTTTGGAAAACTGGCGCCAGTAGCTTTGATGGCCTCTAGTTTGCCGGGCGTCATGTTCTCAATATCTTCTGCAACCATCTTGCCAATGAAACTGAAACTAGCCACAATAAGAGTTAATACTCCAGCCAGAGGACCGAATCCGAAAATCTTAACGAAGAAAATTGCGACGATAACCTCATGAAAGGTTCTGCTAATCCCGAGAAATGCACGACCTGCAAAATAAACTGGTTTGGGAACGAGATTGTTGGCAGCACAGAGCCCCACCGGTATGGCGATAATCATGCCGAAGAAACTGGCGGCAAAGGCCATCTGGATGCTTTCAAGCACCCCGCGCATCAGAATTTCCCAACGGCTAAAGTCAGGCGGAAACATGCGTTGGAAAATATCAACTGCCCGGGGCATTCCTTTTAACGTTCTCTGCCAATCAGCATCCAGGG
>JABDPQ010000751.1 GCA_013042695.1 Desulfobacterales bacterium
CCCTGGATCAGTGGCCGCGGTTGGTGGGATATCTCGACGTTGGCTGTGCGACGCCAGACAATAATCTTGCCGAAAATGCCATCCGCCCGTTTGTGGTCGGCAGGAAGAACTGGTTGTTTGCAGGGACTCCTGAAGGTGCTGCGGCAAGTGCGGCAATCTATTCGCTGATCGAGACCGCCAAGGCCAACGGTCTCGATACCTACAAATATCTGCGTTATTTATTCGAGAATCTGCCGTGTGCAGAATCAAAGGAGGAGTATCGGGAACTGCTTCCGCAACAGTTAAGTGCTGATAAGCTAAACCTGCCACAAAGCTACAGTGTTGTTTAATTGCCGCTTACACTTTTTTTAATCTCGGCATTGTCGACCATTTTGTCATTCTGTGGTTCAAGGCATTCATCAGGGCATTTGCTATAGCCTTCCCCTGTGTTCTATTGCTCGTCCCTCTTGTCAGAAAAATTGTCGGTAAACTCGTCAAATAAAGCAACCTCAAACCTAAGATAAACAGGAAGAACTGGACCGCTCCGCTGTGCTGCGCGGAAACAACAACTTCACACGCCTCCGATAACAGAACCGCCCCCGCTGTCCGACACCTCCCCGATAATCAATTTTGCCATACCTGCCCATCTGGTAGTTAGGACAGTGTCGATATAGAATCAGGAAGAAGGTGGATCTACTTTCAATTCGGTCGAAATAGAGACTCGTGAGATATAATCTCAGCCTGAGAGCGTACTTTCAGGCTATTAAGATTCAGAAAGTACATCCCATCTTAGTCAACCTATTTTGTATCGGATTATTGGCTGGCTCTGATGAGTAATAGCAGATTTTTTTCAGAAAAAGCTGTTAATAAGTGGCAACTTTATTGGTGAACTTCCCCGAGTAGGATAAAGAACCCCTAAATAGTCAGCCCGGATATCTATCAGAGATATAGTCCCTGTAGTATCTGAGTTCCACATCCTTTTCCTCCACTTGGGCATTTACAACATCACCCATGGAGATAAGACCAATTATCTTTTTGTTATCAAAAATCGGTAAGTGCCGAATCCTATTCTTGGTCATGACAGCTCGAACATAATCTAAGTCGTCGTCTTTTCTACCGACTATAAGATCTGTTGACATAATTTTATCGATTGGCACTGATTTGATATCCTCATAGTGATTTATAGTTGCCATTAGGACATCTCGTGCACAGATAATCCCAAGTATGTTCTCATTTTTATCAATAACAAGCAATGAACCTATTCGATTGGCAGCAAAAACCAACATTGCATCAAATATTGAAGTACTCGCAACTATAGTGACCACCCTGCTTCCTTTTACTGCCAGTATATCATTTACTTTCATCTAATTGCCCCCAGCTGTTTATCAACTCATTCATGAAAAAAGTTACTTAAAAACAGACAGATCCTTGCGCTGCAGTACCTCTAAAGATATAACCTTGCCAGTGGAAATATTCAATATTCCAAACCGTCACATTGTGCCGTTTATCCGCCTAGCTTGGTGATTAAAATTTAATGATTAGTTGAGAATTGAGAAAATTGCTCCTATCGAGACAGTTCCGTCAGCAAAGTTAAGTTTTCAGAGAATTTGTTGCTCGAGGGTGATCAGGAACAAGGTTGAACCCTCACAGTTGAGGAAAATGTCGATATAGTAACTGGAAATCCTAAATGGAGAAGAGGAAGAGATATACAAGTTTAAACTAATTCTCATAGTTAAATAAATCAGGTCATTGCTGAACTTGTGGCGCTTGTGCAACTAGAATTTCTAAAGAAACAGCGGAGTAATGTGTTTTTCGAACAAATTGGTGCACACATGCCTGCCGATGACATCTTTGTGAGTTTCCAGGGCCTGCAGGTAGGTGGTGCCATATTCTGCGGCAACCTTGTACCCCACATGGAGCAATTGCCTGATATTTTTATCATAGTCTGAACAACTCATGTCATGGCAAATCGATTGAGCAATTTTTTGATCATTCCACCTGCTGAATTCCTCCGGGGACGGTAAGAGATTTCTCTCAATATCAATCACGCTTGCGTATGGGCCGCAGAGTTCATCGAACCTGCTAAAGGAAGCGGCATAGATATCCTTGACAAGATCCAGGGAGCTGTCTCCGGATTCCGCCAGTCCGATTAGTTCCTCAAGCCATGTTGTTCCCGCAGTTTTGACGTGTACTCCTGCACCATGCAATTCGATGGCTTTTCGAATGCCCGGATAGATAGAAAATTTGTCACTACCGCTGTGCACACTGAGCTTTAGGTTATTCGGCAGATCGAAAAGAGAAACCGCATGGCGTATCACACAGATGTCGTCGCTGAACTCACGATTGAATTGCTCAACATCTCCCTGATAGTCAATACCCTTGTTAAACCTGCCGGTGAATTTGGGAGCGATGGTCTGGGCAGGAACCTTCTGGCCCGTCAGTGCAGCCAGAATGAAAAGGAGCTCTTCAGGGGTCTGAGGTTCTTCGGTTTCATCCATAGACACTTCGGTAATGAACGTATCTTTTCCTTTTACTGACTCGATATACTTATAGATCTCAGCAGCTCTTTGTACGGCAAAGAGATATTTTTCTGCCGAGTCCCGAATCTTTTCCCTGGTAATATTCAAGGGTTCTTCTATTCCCTCGATGTGGAGATGGCCTGAGAGGAATGAGCACGCATCAACAAAACTCGACAGATCTCTTTCCTCTGCCTTTTCACCAATGTAGTCAGCCACGTCGAGCGTGAAAAAGTCACTGTGATCAAGAAAATTTTCCACATTGGACAAACCAATATGATCAGCATCAACATAGTAGCTGCCTGACCAGCCGCTGTTTTTCACCGCAACATCGGCCTCTCTGCGGACATCAACCTGGGAGGTGCCGACAATCAAGTGTTCTCGGTGGGATTTGTTCCACACGATGGCAATATCTACGCCTTGTTCCTCTGCTTTCCTGATGGCTTGAAGCTGAGGGCTGCCCTGCTTGCCAAAGCGATCGCCTGTGCCGAAGGAGTACTTTTCTAATTCCATTAGTAGACTCAGTTTTAAAGATTTTATATGAAAGTGATGAGTAAAAGTCGCAACAGCTCAATGTAACATTTCTCCGAAATTTAAAAGAGCAAGGTATAATTCAACAGTGCCGAACCAAATCTCTGAGATTAATGCAGACTTTAAATAGAGGCTGGCATCGTACCTTTCGAGTGTATCTTACGTGACTGTTGTAGGGTTTTCCTGATTTGACCTTGCACACCGTAGGCAACATTCTGCGAAGTTTTTTTCTAGGTTCTCTTCACCTCTGGCCTAACCAGTGTAAAACAATCTGGGGATAAACAGAACAACTGCTGGAAGAAGTATACACAGCAGTAGTACAAGCATCATCATACCAACAAAGGGCCAGATAATTTTACTTGCTTTTGAAACCTCAATGCCGGCAATATTGCAACAAATGTAAAGTAATATTCCTACGGGTGGCGTAACAGAGCCAATCAGTACCGCCATATTCAATACTACGCCAAAATGAACAAGATCTAGCCCCATCTTGCTGATAACTGGAATAAAAATTGGGGCAAATATAATGAGTACAGGAATACCCTCGATAAATAAGCCAAGCATTAAAATAAAACAAATTATCATCAATTCGATAATAACAGGAGCTACCTGAAAGGAGGTAAGAAAGCTTGATATCATGTAGGGAAATCCTTCCAGGGCAAGGATCCTACCGAAAACCGATGACTGGGCTATTACAAACAGACATATTGAAGTCATTACCGCAGAATCGATGAAGATTCTGGGGAAATCTTTAAATTGAATGGTTTTGTAAACGAATTTGCCGACGATAAAGGCGTAGAATGTGGCAACTACTCCTGCTTCGGTAGCAGTAAAAACACCCGATAGTACTCCCCCTAGTATAATTACCGGCATAAGCAATGGAATGAATGCACGAAGGAAGCTCTTCCAGATATTGGGAAGGGAAAAGGAACAAACCGCTCCATACCCATGCTTTACGGATAGATAATAACTCATACCCATGAGTGCCAAGCCAACAGATACACCAGGGACGATCCCGGCCAGAAACAGTTCGGCAATGGAGACATTGGCAATTACTCCGTAGATGATCATCATCATACTTGGAGGAATTAAGGGACCAATAGTTGACGACGTGGCGGTTACGGCGACTGAAAACTCCGGGCTGTATTTGTCTTCCACCATAACGGGGATGAGCATGGAACCGAGGGCTGAGGCATCTGCCGTTGCGGATCCCGAAATACCTGCAAAAAACATACTTGCCACAATGTTTACATGGGCAAGTCCACCCCGGATATAACCAACGATATCGCGTGAAAAAGCGACGATTCTCGTGGTGATCCCACCGCTATTCATCATTTCACCGGCGAGAATGAAAAAGGGAATTGCCATGATGGGAAAAGAGTCCACAGCCGAAAACATATTTGTAACTACCATTATGGGAGAATCCCCACCAACGAAGAGAGCCAGCAGAGATGCAATTCCCATGGCATAGGCTACGGGTGTTTTGATAGCTATTAAGACAATGAACGAGATGAATAATACGGCGAGCATCATGAGTATCTGCTCCTACAGGCACTCTGTATAGCCGTGCAAAGCGAAATTGCTATATACACAGAGGAGATTCCCAGTCCAATGGGAATAGCCATGTACACGTATCCCATAGGAATACGTATGGCCGGAGAGAGCTGGGTCATATTGCTTTTAATAACACCCACGCTCATGTAAATGACGCAAGAAATAAAGAAAAGTACTAGGAGATTGACAAGAATGGCCAGGACATTTTTGGGAACCTCTGGCAGATGCATAACAACATAATCAACCCCGATGTGAGATCCTCTTTTAGAGGCGATCGCTGCTCCGATAAAAACCAACCATACAAAAGCATACCGGGCTATTTCTTCACTCCAGTATAAGGGTGCATTCATCACATACCTGAAAAATACCTGCAGTAAAATTGAGATGACCATAACCAGGGTTGCACTTACCAATAGAAAGTAGGCGAACCCATCTAAAGCTCTAACAATCAAAGTGCCCATGAGTATTTTTCCGTATAGATGGCTTAACTGTCGCCTTTCAATTTCGTGTCATTACTATGCTTGAAATGAGGATGATAAAATTCTTTCAAATAGACCAAAAGCCAATCTTGAAAGGCTAAATTTTCAACTTGTACAGACCAGGAAATCCCATCGGTCTGACCTGTACAAGCATTTATGATTGTTAAAGAATTACTTTAAAAGATCCATAACTTCAGGACCGATTTCTTCACTGAACTGTTCAATGACAGGTTTAACTGCTTCAGTAAACGCGGCTTTATCAACGGTGTTGACATCGACACCTTTTGCCTTCAAATCGTCTAAGAATTTGACCTGAGCTTCTTTGTCTGCTGCCCTTTCCATCTTCCCAAGCTCTTTTGCCGATTCCATGAGATATTTTTGAAGATCTTCGGGGAGCTTACTGAAAGCGGCGTTACTGATAGCAACAACACCTGGGGGAGCAAAATGCTCGGTAACTGAGAAATATTTGGCTACTTCATAAAATTTATCGTTCAATACGTTACCTGGTGCATTTTCTGCCCCATCCATAACACCTTGTTGAAGAGCCGTGTACAATTCTCCATAGGCCATTGGTGTGGCAGATGCGCCCATGGAATTAAGTGTTCCAACCATTAGAGGACTCTCCATAACCCTTATTTTAAGACCCTTGAGATCCGCCGGGTTATTAATAGGCCGTTTGCTGTTGAAAACACTTCTAAAACCATTGGTAAACCAGGTAAGGCCAATGATGTTCTCTTGCTTGAGCAGCTCAAAAAGTTTTTGACCTAAAGGACCTTCCAGAGTTGCAGCAATTTGTTCGTAGTCCTGGAAAACGTAGGGAAGGGCGCAGACCATAAATTGGGGAACAAAACTGCTGATCGGCCCTGTGGATACCTGCGCCATATCAATAGTCCCAAGTCTCATACCTTCTATATATTCACGTTCCCCCCCGAGCTGCGCTCCGTCAAGAATCCTTATGTCCAAGCGGCCATCGGTTTCTTTTTTGACTGTTTCTGCCCATTCCTTCATCGTTACATTATGGAGATGGGATGGTCCAGAAACACTTGCCAAGCGCAGTTTATACTTGTCTGCGGCCCATGAGGTGTGAGCAATCATCACCATCAATGCCATTGTAATCAAGGTCATAATGAGCTTCTTCATAATTCCTTCCTCCTCAATGTTTTTCAGTAGCTGTTATTTCACAATTTATTTGTCAAAATAGTTAGCCACCAGTAATTTATTAAACGTTATAAATCGTCATAAATTATATCGTTGAGAGATCTGCAGGAATTCTCCTCCACAAGAACCTCAACCTCTTGACGAATCCCCCCAAAATCAAATCCATGCAGGTCAAATTTCACTCCTAAAACCATTCCAGGTTCCAATGGAAATTTTGAGTCTTTATCCAGGTTGGGCCATTCCACAACGTCTAAGCCAACACCATGCCCAACAGCTATCATCCCCTTGGCGTAGAGCATGAACTCATCTCGGTAACCGTACCTGGTAGTTTCTTTCAGGAAGTAATCATATATGGTAGATGCTGGTTCGCCTGGTTTCATTTTATCGATAACGGTCCGATGAATTTCCCTGCTTACATCCAGCACCTTTTGTGTGATAGAAGAAATTTTTCCGTTAAATACCGTAATGGCTGTGTCAGCGCAGTAGCAATTCAGCATTGGGTTAACATCAATGAGTACCGCTTCGCCTGCACCGATGATCTTGGTAGAAGGTCTCCACGTAGGTTTTTTGGTATTAACTCCGGCTGCAAGAATAGTGGCGCTACCAATGTTTGCGCCTTCTGATCTAAATGCAAATTCAGCCGTGGCCGCGAGTTCCACCTCGCTCACCGGGCCCTCTTTGAGGCGCTTTACAGCCGCCCTTATGGACCTGTCAGCCACCTTGCCCACTTTATCCATGAGCTCAATCTCGTCTGAGCTCTTGAGCATGCGCATGTTGTTTAAAAGCCTATCCATATTGGTGAAATTGCTATTGTCCAGAAGCGGTTCCAGCCGTTTGGCATATTTCACAGGCAATATGGCTTCACCAACGAGGCCGGCTCTTATTTTTCTGCCGAGTTGGGAGTGTTTTTCAGCAAAAAAATCTTCCAGGGTTTCGACAGAGCGAATATCTGATATCCAGGAAATACCCTCAGCTGTCTTCGCGTTAATCCCACCTAGAAACAATGTTATTTCGCCTTCCTTGGGGATAAAAACTCCCTGCGGCGATTCCTCGATTACATTGACGGGAAAATAGTCTGAAAAATAAAGAGTATAGCCAGGTCTGTATTCATCCGAGAATACGAATAAGGCATCTAATTTGTGAGCAGAAAGCTCTTCTTGAACTTTCTTAATTCTGGCACGAAAAATACTTTCCGGTAGAGTTGTAAAACCTTTACCCTTTGGATTTCGCATATTTTGAGCAGTTAGTATTTCCTTTTGTTTAACCATTTTGGCAATCCAGCAAAGATTAATGAGTGGTAATGTCCTTTCCGAAAAACTTGGCTGATGTTTTCTTGAATTCTGTGATCACTCTTTGGTAATGAGATTCCAGTAATTTCTTCAGCTTTTCTTCATTCTTATCTTTAATCAGGGATACCATTTCAACGTGCTCTCGCACGTCCACTTCTCCGATACCTACGATGTGCTCCATTATGTTCATATACCGGTGACTAAGATCAAAAACTCTTGTAAGCATGCCAGGCAGATGTGTCAGTTGAGAAGCCGAGGCCATACCAATATGCAGTTCTTTGTTCATGGTCATAAATTCTTTCTGAATAGCAAATGATGCTGGGCTATCTTTAGTTTTCTCCCAGTACGAGTACATTTCCTCTGTCAAAGAGGTAAGGTGATGGATTTGTTTATAGGTGATGTTCTTTATTATGTGAGGCAAAGCGGTGATTTCAAGTGACAACCTGATAGCAAGGAGCTCTTCAAATTCATTAACGGAAAGCGGGGCCACTCTGAAACCCTGGTGGGGGGTCTGGATAACTAGACCATCTTTTTCGAGGTTATTAAGAGACTCACGAAGTGGAATGGCACTCAAAGACAGTGATTTGCTAAGATCTTTTAAAACCAGACGTTCGTCTGGTTGATATTCACCTAGCAGAATAGAATCTTTAATTGCTTCATATGCATACAAGCTCTTTGTTTTAGGTATGTTATGGCTCATTCTCAATCCTATTATCAGTATTATTTTATATTTTATATAATATATAATATCTGGGCCTGATTTCTGTGTCAACAAAAAACTCTTTATAAATTTTGAAGGCCATGGTGCCGCTGGACAGAAGCTGCCCACTAATGAGGAGAATCAAAGCCTAAGGTTCTCACTGCCAGGAAGGAGAGGCCCAACATCACGTTTCACTCGAGGGATGATTGGATGGTATTAGGGACCACAAACCAAATGCGCAACTGTAAATTCAGGAATTTCAATAACAATACGGCAGCATGATTATTACCAGGCGATGGAAAAGATAACTGCAAATGAAATCGAGGAACCGACCGCAGACGTGCCGCCCACCAGGAATTAATTCCTGGTGGGCGCTGTGCAGAGAAAAACCTTGACTTAGGATAAAACAAAGACCAGAATAGAGGCAAGTAACATAG
>JABDPQ010000755.1 GCA_013042695.1 Desulfobacterales bacterium
TGTTTCACTGAGATCATAGGCGATTTTAAGATATTCTTTGGCCTCAGCCGGATCTGATGGTTCAAGCATCGGCAGTTTAGCTGCCAGGGCATAATTTCTATTATCTTGCTCATTTTGTGAGGTATGCATATCCGGGTCTTCAGCCGTCAGATTTACCAGGCCTCCTTTTCCTCCTGTATATGATGCTGTAAAGAGTGGATCAGCGGCCACATTAAGCCCGACATGCTTCATTGTTGCAAATGCTCTTGCTCCTGCAAATGAAGCTCCGATAGCCACCTCAAGTCCTACTTTTTCATTCGGCGCCCATTCGGTATAAACGCCGTTATAGGTGGCAAGATTTTCCATTATTTCTGTTGATGGAGTGCCGGGATATCCCGAAGCAACTTTTACTCCGGCCTCATAAGCGCCAAGGGCAATTGCCTCGTTTCCAGACATCCATAGAACATTTTCATTCAATTTTTTATTCATAACTTTCGTGGTCTCAGTTCTTTGAAGTGCTCAAAATTGTATTGATTGCGACCCGATGAGGGCCACTGATTGAAGGTAACCTGTAAAACTACTCCGAAATCTGGTTTCCAAGCAAGTTTTTTTTCATCAGTTGTTCAATAGTGTTTTCTTGACCCTCAGGCAAATTGTATAGGCTGCTTTGCAGCAGATCTCAGTGATAATTATTGATTCACTGATAAACCCGTTTCATTCCAAAGTAATTTGCCTTATATTCTTGTTTGAGCCTTTTGCAAAATGATGATTTTCGTTCAAGGTCAAGGCCTGCGAAAAATTTTTACCGCAGATATATGAACGATATTCCGAGAGTAAAAATTTAAGCATAACGCAGAGGTTGAACGAAAAGTCCGTTTTGCAAGTGGCTCGTTTATTAAAGATTCATCACCTGCTGTTGCACCACTCACTCTGTTATCCTGAATGAAAGGAGGATGTTCCATGTATATCGGTCGAATTATGCATACCGAGCTGATCACGATTGCCCCCGATGCCACCCTCGTTGAAGCCAGAAGCCTCATCGAACGCAACAAAATAGATCACCTCCTTGTTGTCGATAGCAGTGGTGAACTAAAAGGGATCCTCTCGGATCGCGACTTGAAGCTCTACTGGGCTTCCCCTGCAACAACTCTGAGTAACCATGAATTATCCTATTTACTTGAGAAAATTCTTGTAAAGATGATCATGGTCAAAGCGGTTAAGACCGTTGCACCGGATACAACCGTTGAGCGAGCAGCACTTATCATGCAGGAGAATAATATCAACTCCCTACCTGTGATGGAAAACGAGAAACTTGTTGGAATTATCACCAGTACTGACGTCATGGGAGTTTTGCTTGAAGCTCTTGGCATGAACGAAGAATCGGTGCGACTGAGTGTACTGGTGGATGACCGTATTGGAAAACTTGCCGAGGTAGCTGCCATCCTCAGGGATCTTGCAATCAATATTGAAAGTCTGGTGACCTGGCCGGTTCGTAAGCATCCGGGTATTCATCAGCTCGTCATCAGGCTCTCAGGTGATGACGGCCCGAAAGCAGTTGTCGCTTTGAACAAAAACAATTTCAAGGTTATGACGCGCTACGTAAAAGATCTCAGCCCTTATTTACCAAGTTCTTGATAAAACAGCTCTAAACCATTCTTCAGAAAAACAAGGATACGTTATGGCTGACATCGACGTTGTCATCATTGGTACCGGAACAGCTGGCCAAACCGCCGCATATGATCTGATTGCAGAAGGCTATGACGTTATGATTGTTGAGAAAACCGCTCTACCAGGCGGTGTCTGTGCGCAATTCGGCTGCCAAGCGAAAAAATGGTTCTACGAACTGACGGAAACTGTGGCCCGATGCCAGCATCTGCAGGGAATCGGCATCACCTCCGGTCCCTCTTTTAATTGGGCCGATGTTCTTCAGGCAAAAAACACCTTCACCTCCGCGGTACCCAAAAATACGGTGGCCAATTTAGAAGGTAACGGTATCGATTATATAGAGGCAGAAGCAGTCTTTGCCGATCCTGATACCGTGATGATTAATGATACTGTATACCGGCCGCGATTCACCATTATCGCTGCCGGAGCAAAACCGATGCCATTGCCGATACCGGGCAACGAGAACCTGATTACCAGCACTGACTTTCTTAACCTGAAGCGTCTTCCGCGGCGAGTCGCCTTTGTAGGCGGCGGTTTTATTACTTTTGAATTCGCCCATTTTGCTGCTCGACTAGGGGCCTCCCCTGAAGACGTTCATATCATAGAAGTAATGGATCGGCCTCTTGGACCATTTGATAAAGACCTGGTAGAGCAACTCGTTGCTGCGACTCGAGCAGAAGGCATTCAAGTTCATGTTGGCAACACAGTGCGTTCTATTGAAAAACACAGTTCAGGTTTTGTCGTCTCGCTTGAGTCCGGTAAAAAAATAGAAACAGATCTTGTCGTTCATGGTGCCGGACGGGTTGCCGACATCGATTCACTCAACCTTATGGCTGCAGGAATTACCACGTCCCGGCAGGGTATCCTCGTTGACCAGCAGATGAAAACATCAAATGCAAAGGTCTATGCTGTTGGAGACTGTGCTGCAACTGTGCAGCTTGCCCGGGTAGCAGATTATGAGGCGCATATTGCCGCTGCAGCAATCATTGCGCAGGATAATAATAAGGCTCCACCATCAGTAGACTATAGAGCTGTACCAGCACTGCTGTTTACCTATCCGCAACTTGGCACGGTTGGAAAAACTGAGGATGTATTAATCCGCGAGGGGGTGAAATATTGGAAAAGTTTCGATAGGCAAATCAGCTGGCCCACCTACAAACGTATTGGAATGAAATATGCAGCCTACAAAATTCTCACGGATGATCAGGGTAAAATTCTCGGAGCACATATTCTCTCTGATAACGCCGCTGGGATGATTAATACATTCAAACAGGCGATGCTCGATGATAAAAGTGTTGAAGATATTTATCAGGACAATGTAATGAGCCCTTACCCGTCAAGAGAAAGCGATGTAATTTATATGCTTGATTCACTTCGTGATTAGCTGAGTTTTATCATTTCATAATACACCCTCTGTATAGTACCCGTTATCTCAGATAAAACCTGCTGGTGTAGACGAGGACGGAAAAAATTATTATAACCGGCGTTTACTATTTTTCAGGAAAGCGAGCTGCTCAGAGATCGTAAGAACATGTCATCAGCGAGGTCTATGCGATCGACGACCAGATCGGCCCGCTCAAAATTATGGTGCAGCGATAAACTATGCGGTACTGCAATGCCATACATGCCAGCATCTTTTGCAGCGCTCAATCCTGCTTCCGAATCCTCAAACGCAACACATTGGTGTGCTTGCAGCCCTAAGAGGTTTTTGGTTTTAAGATAGATCTCCGGGTCTGGTTTTTTGCGGCTTACCAGATCTCCCCCAACGACCTGTTCAAAACAGTCTCGCAGGTTGATGGTTGCCAGAATTTTTTCAAGCTCGATACAGTGGGAGGATGAGGCTACCGCAAGTCGAAAGGTTCCATAGTAGCGTTCAATTGTTGTGGCGACACCAGGCAGCAATTTGATGTCTTTTATCATTTCTAGATAGATGAGCTGTTTTTCTGCTACCAATGCTTCGATGCTGATCGTAAGACCATCAGAGTTTATATAGTCTTCAGCCAGTTTCTCATTACTGGCGCCCACGTAGGTAACAAAATCGTCAAAGGGAAAGTTGTTGACGTTGTAATCCGCCAGAACTTTTTTCCATGCTTCGTAGTGCAATCCTTCTGAATCCACCAGCGTGCCATCCATATCAAAGATCAAAGCCTCAATCATGTTATTTCTTCCTCGGCTGATAGGTGAATACTATTTTCGGCAGACATACCATTTCTCATCAGTGATCAGATCATTATCACTGATGATGACGATTTTTTTCTTGATAGCAGGGACTAACCCTTTGTATATGTGCGACTTGGAATTATTCCTGTTGACAGATGTCCATCTAGCCAATATTTTTGCAGTCCAATCTCATATAACATATTTCATTAAAGAGGAATAGCATGTGGAAATCAATTGCTGCAGCCCCAGCCGACTCGATTCTTGGGCTCACTGAAGCCTTTAAGAC
>JABDPQ010000759.1 GCA_013042695.1 Desulfobacterales bacterium
GCTTCCATAGGCAATATTATTTCTGACTGTATCATTAAATAAAATGGTTTGCTGGGTAACCATGGCTATTTGATTACGCAGAGAACGCATCGTAACATCTCTTATGTTCATTCCATCTATAGTGATACTGCCCTCGGAAACATCAAGAAAGCGAGGAATAAGATTTGTTAAGGTGGTTTTTCCACCTCCACTGGGACCGACAATTGCCAAGGTTTGGCCAGCCGGTACGGTAAGGTTTATATCAGCCAGGGCACGAGTTTCATCGTTATAGCGAAAATGAACTCCGGCAAACTTAATTGTCTTTTTAAATGGTGGGAGCAAGATAGCTTCTTTTCTATCTGATATTTCAGGTTCAGTATCGAGTATGGTAAACACCCTCGCTGCGGCTGCGAGACCTTGCTGAATGACCGAATTAACCTTACCGATTCTTTTGACCGGATCATAAGCAACTATCAGAGAGGTCATCAAAGCAAAGAACGTGCCAGGAGTGGAGGAACCGTCGATGACACCTTTGCCGCCGACCAATATGAAAAGTGCTATTGCCACACCACCAATAAATTCCATTAACGGGTGTTGCAAGCATTTGTACTTAGCATTCTTAACTGTTACATTAAATAGTGTGTCTAATTGCTTGTTATAACGTTTATTTTCATGTTTCTCCATGTTAAATGCTTTGACAATGCGGTTACCGGTAATGGTTTCATAGAGCATGTTTGAAACCTGTGCGGTTTCCTCCTGGGCTTTGGTGCTCAGCTTACGAAAGATCTTCCCGAATTTGACAATGGGAAAGGCAGCGACAGGGAGTACTGCCAGACTAAAAAGCGCAAGTTTCCAGTTAAGGAAGAAAACGACACCCATGAGTACAATTATCGAAAAGAAATCTCTCAAAATTCCCACAAGTGAATTTGAGACAGCCTGCTGCATCAAGGTTACGTCTGAGATCACACGAGAGATTAGGGTACCGGTCGGATACTCGTTAAAAAAGGACAATGGCTGTATATGAATATGCTGAAAGACGCGTGCTCGAAAATCTTTAATGACGGAAAGGCCAACCTGCTCCAAAAGAAAATTATACACATAGTAACAGACGCCTTTAATACCGAAAATGACAACTATTATTATCGTTAAGATATGGAGATAATCTTCATTTTTTTCAAAAAAGATTTTATCGAGAAGATCTTTGACAAGATATGTCTGGGCTCCGGTAAAGAGCGCAACAAAGACCATACCTATCATTGAAATGATTAACTTGGTTTTGTATGGGCTAATGGCATGCAGAAGTCTTCGTAAAATTTCTTTATTTGTCATTTATTACGCGGTTCGTAAAATTAACTTTCGTAATCAGGTGCTTATTTGATCGAGAAAGAGCGTATACAAGATAATTCCTGTACACCAAGCTGAGCCGTAACTTTACCAAGAAGGTTGTACACCAGAGAAGCTGAATAAAAAAGATATATTTGGGTTAGGCTCAGGCAAAAATTTCTTTAAGAGACCGCTTAATTTTTTTTGGATAACCGCTCTTTTGCCATAGGCGGTGAAACAAACTAAACCATTGCTCAGGATAGGCACTGATCGTTTTTTCGTATTTTTCTATTGATAGATTGCTGATTTGTGAAATCACCTCATCAGATAAATCATTATATTCCGGGAGGTCTACACGCTCAAAGTCTATATGCAGCTGGTTGTTCTTGAGATAATAGACGCTCGTCAATACCGGGGCTTTAGTTTTCAGATGAAGCAGTGCTGTCCCTCGAGCGCAGGTAAATTGTCTATTGAACAGTGTTACTGGCGTACCGTTGTCGGTATAATTCTGGTCAAGACTAATAATGAGAATCCGATTTTTCTTGAGTGCATTTTGATAGGTCTGCAGTTTCTCCAGGCTATGCAGGTGGTCAAGATATTTGCCGTAGCGCTGACGTTGGTTTACGAAAAAACCATCACACAATGGATTGCTCTGCTGTTGGTAGATAAGACTTGTTGGCCGGGTACCCCGGCTAAACCAAGCAAAGTAAGCTTCAAACCAGCAGCCATGATATGTTGTTAGGATGACGCCTTTGCCCTGCGACAGCGCCTCATCGAGAATATCCAGCCCGTTCACTCTCGTCTGGTCAATCATAGTAGAAATTTCATCCCGATGGATAACCAGGATAAGTCCTGCTGCACGCAGAAAATGGCGGTAGGCCTTTTTCAACAGGCGCAATTTTTTTGCATGAGGCATGGCTGGAAAGACCGTACTCATATTCTCATAGGCAACAGGGAGTCGAAACGGAAAAAATACCCAAATAATCCAGGCAATTGATGATGTGAGCGTGTTAATGATACCAAGCGGAAGAAGATTAATGCAAAAGACCGCAGAACGTAATAATGCATATTCCAATTTGTACTTAAGCTTCATAGGTGCACGTTTCTGATGTTATCAGTAATCTTCTTGGGTATTAGATATTGTGTCAAAACAGCAGTATGCTGGTTGCAAAACGAATCTTTTCCTTGGGTACTGCTTTTTCAAGATGTTAGAGTCTAGGGTATTACAGTAATTTTCATTACAAGGCACGCAAAATTAGGCTAAAACCTTTTCTACAGAGAGCAGTGATTATTGAGCATAAATCTCAAAAAAGCGGACTTCATCTTGATTTTGTGACAATACACGCCTGTAGATAGCGACTAACCTCAAGAAAATCTGAATAGTTTTCTTACGATTCAAACAATCAATTCACCATACAATCCAGATTGTTTTTTAGCAGCGATTTTCTGATTTTTAGAATTATCGTCTTTTGCCTCATCAAGAACTGGTGTATTATCACACCTTCTAGCCTACTTAGAGCAGGTTTCTTCTTTACACAAGCTGGAATGGCGGTTATAGAGACACGTTCCCTTTTCCCAATTTTTAAGCCAGTTACTGTATGCTACTCATGAAAAGAGCGTGAGTGCAATTCACCAGCTGCGTGTAAAATCAGATGAAACAGTATGTGGGATGTCCCATAACTATGTAACGACAAAATACTTGAGCCACTTGCAAAACGCCCCTTTCGTTCAACCTCTACGTTATGCTTAAAATTCTATCCTCGGAATATCAATTATATGCCTGCGGTAAAATTTTTCGCATGCCTTTACTTTGAACGAAAATCATCATTTTGTAAAAGGCTCACTTAAAAGCAGATTATGTAACTAATTTGTTGTTATGACACAGATCATTTTATACTATCACGTAAGCGGTTTAGATTTAATATTGAAATAAGTCATTGTTCAAGGAGAATACGTGAAAATATCTATAGTGATTCCCGCATATAACGAGGAAGAAAATATTCATTATTTGTACGACGAGCTCAATAGTGTCTTTGGCCCCCTTGATAGTGAACATGAGTTTTTGTTCATCGATGATGGTAGTTCTGATTCAACCTTAGACGTATTACGCATCATCCAAGAACAAGACCCTCATGTCAAAATTATCAGCTTAAGAAAAAATTTTGGCCAAACAGCCGCTATGTCGGCGGGCTTTGACTTTGCCTCGGGCGATGTCATTGTTACCATGGATGCCGATCTGCAGAACGATCCGCAGGATATCCCGCAATTAATTGATAAAATAAATGAAGGCTACGATGTTGTAACAGGTTGGCGATTTGATCGCAAAGACGCCTTTCTCAACAGAAGATTACCATCTATTATCGCCAATAAGATCATTTCATGGACAACACAGGTATCTCTGCATGACTATGGGTGCACTCTCAAGGCTTTTCGCAGAGAAGTAATCAAGAATATAAAACTATACGGGGAGATGCATCGATTTATACCGGCAATTGCAAGTGGAATGGGTATTTCTTTTACAGAAATCAAAGTTAACCACCGCCCCCGAAGGTTTGGCACTTCAAAGTACGGTATTTCAAGAACAATTCGAGTTGTTCTCGATCTTATTACGGTCAAATTCCTGCTGAGCTATTCTACCAGACCAATTCAAGTTTTCGGTCTACTCGGAGTTATTAGTGGGTCAATCGGAATTTTAATCGCTTTGGTAATGACAATTCAGCGACAGTTTTTCGGCGTGCCGATAGCGGATCGTCCACTGTTGCTCTTGGCGATATTGCTTATATTTGTTGGAATACAATTCATCAGTATAGGGCTCATTGCTGAACTGCAATCAAGAACCTATCATGAGTCGCAACAGAAACCAGTTTATTTCGTCAGAGATGTATACGGCATTAAGGACGTTGCAAACAAGCGTGATTATTGATGATTGACAAAGAAAATCAGTTAATTGACATCATCATTCCCAATTGGAATGGGGAAGAAATGTTGGAAATGTGTCTGGGCTCCCTGCAAAATCAGACATCTAAAAAATTCACGGTGACAGTTGTTGACAATGGTTCTGTAGATGGCTCGCTGGATCTTCTCAAGACTCATTATCCTGCAGTGCAGGTGCTCTCATTTCAAGAAAACAGGGGATTCAGCGCTGCTGTAAATGCGGGTATTAAAATGACCAACAATACTTGGATTTTGCTACTTAATAACGATATTGAAATGGCCAGAGACTGCATTGAGATATTGCTTGAAAACTGCTTAAATCAGGATGAATTTGATTTATTCGCTCTGAAAATGCTGTCTTTTGACCAGCGGTCGATACTTGATGGAGCCGGCGATGGGATTTTGCGAGGTGGGGTTGGATATCGACTTGGTACCATGGAAAAAGATGGTCCTCACTATCAGTTGAGGAGAAATGTCTTTGGTGCCTGTGCCGGTGCAGCACTCTATAGGAGAAGTCTTTTCAAGGCGATTGGCCTATTTGATGAAGATTTTTTTGCCTACCTTGAAGATGTCGATCTAAATTTAAGAGCTGCACGATCTGGACATAAATGTTTTTTCCTGCCTGATGCAAAAGTGTATCACATCGGTAGCGGATCTACCGGCTCTAAAATAAATCAGTTTACCATCTGTCTTTCTACACGAAATAATATCTTTGTTCTTCTTAAGCATTATTCTCTGGCCATGTTCATCAGATTTCTTCCCGCGATACTCATATATCAGTTGTTCTGGTTTATGTTTGTGCTGAAAAAAGCTCAATTAAAAGCTTATCTCAAGGGCCTTATGCAAAGTATTTCACTTACAGCCACCATGATACAAAAGAGAAAAGATATTAAAAAATCAACGACTATTTCAGCAAGAGTTCTGGGTGATATGATGATAATGTCTGAAACGACTGTCATACGATCAATTATGGCCCGAAGGAGGCAGGCCGGAAAAAACAATTGGGCCTTAAAGACCTATCTCCGTGTTCTTTGCTGAAACTTCTGAAATTAAAACCTATGGCGCTTGAGATAAGTGTTGTCATCGTCACACACAATTCACACCAGGTTCTCGGTTCGTGTCTTGGATGTCTCGATAATCAGACGATTTTTCCATCACAGGTGGTGATTATTGACAGTGGTTCAGATGATACAAACTATCTCTCTGAATTTCTCAAAAGAGATAATTGCACCATTCACTTTACCGAAAATATCGGTTATGCAGCGGCCAATAATCTCGGTCTGAGTTTTGTAAGCAGTTCAGCTGACTTCGTGCTTTTTATTAATCCCGATACCTTTTTGGATAGAACTTTTCTTGAAACAGCGGCCCGAATCTTAAAACAAAGGCCTGAAGCTGCTGCTGTAACAGGAGTGCTTCGCGGGTATGATCTGGAACATAATAAAAAAACCGGTCGTCTCGATTCAACCGGCATCTTCAGAAAGTGGTATGGTCGCTGGTATGACAGAGGACAGGGTGAATCCGAGGGGCATGCCTATCTTTCCGAAGAATTTATACCAGCTATATGTGGAGCATTAATGTTTTTTCGTGTCGAAGCGATCACACCAGAACTGCCCGAGCTTTTTGATCAGGTCTTTTTCATGTATAAGGAAGACATCGATCTCAGTATCAGATTGAGAAAGAATGGCTGGAAATTACTTTATACGCCTGAGGCAGGGGCCTTTCATTGTCGGGGGTGGCAAAAAAAACGTGGTGAAATTGATAGGAAAACGAGATTACTTGCTGCACGAAATGAGATAAGGCTTTATCTTAAACATCCCTCTTTATATCTGATCTGGGCAGCAACAAAATACCTGTTTGTCCGTGTTGGCAATGTTTGAGTGTCCAGATGCTGAATGAAGATCTAAATGATGATACGAGATGCTCAGATAGGAGTATAGCTGGCCTGTCTCTATCGGTTATCATTCCAACCTATAATGGTGCTGAACAGCTGCGGGAATTACTTGCATCATTTACCATCCAAACAGTCACACCAGATCAAATATTGATTGTCGATTCCTCATCATCCGATGGTACCACCCAGGTTGCGGAAAAATACAATGCAGAAGTTATCGTTATTGATCGCGAAACTTTTGACCATGGAAGCACTCGCTCAATGGCAGCAAAAAAGGCACGAGGTGAGATACTGATCTATTTTACTCAGGATGTCTTGCCAGTTCACAGGCGGGTTCTTGAAAACCTGGTGCGGCCTATTATTGATTCAGATGATATTGCTGTCAGCTATGGGAGGCAGTTACCCGCATTCAATGCCAGTGAGGCAGCGGCACATCTGCGCTATTTTAATTATCCTGAAGAATCTTCTATACGCAGCTTTGCTGATAGAAATGTATCCGGGCTTAAAACGGTATTTGTTTCTAACTCGTGCGCGGCATACCGCAAAACGCAGTTGGCTGATATCAACTATTTCAGAAATGGTTTGATTTTCGGAGAAGATACGTGTGCCGTCGGAAGGTTGCTGGAACAGGGACGAAAAATCGCCTATGCTGCAGATGCCGCTGTCTATCATTCGCATAATTACTC
>JABDPQ010000767.1 GCA_013042695.1 Desulfobacterales bacterium
CAGTAAGAGATTGTTGCTGCCGTGCTGAGATAAATTCACAACCTCAGAAATCCTGATCACTGGGACAGAAATTGGTTATTGCGAACCAGCCGGTTGTTCTAATACCTGATTAAAGTGTTCCCTTAAATGTTGTTGATAATTCCTGTTTATCATCGATCAGAGAGAAATAAAACCGATGACTGTCGGATTTTGTGAAAACCGATTACCCTCGTTCGTCAGATTGAGTCTCGATTTCTACATATTAGATGAAACAAATGTATCCCAGATAACAAACAGATCAGTATGTATCTCATAGGTTCACCTTAGATTCTACAGGCTTCTTTCTGAAGAACCTCCAGACTAGCCCGTCTTTCGCGATTCGCAGCCAAATTCAGCTAAATTTGCCCCTAAATCCGACCTAACCTATTGAAATCGTGTTTCCAAATCACCGAAACTGCCTGTAGTGCCGACCTACCCTCTTGATTTGTTGGAAATATCCGGCAAAATAGGGGTATGTTTCTTCGAGCGAAAAAGAGGTTTAAAGATGGCAAAGAACACCGTTATTGGTCCATCGTCGAAAACCGGCGCTTGCCGGGTGGCAAGGTCAACCAGAGGCAGGTGCTATATCTCGGAGAAATTAACGACAGTCAAAAAGCCGGCTGGTGTAAAGCTATTGAAGTGTTGGATGGCAAACACGATCAGCCAACACAGCTCGCCCTCTTCCCTGATGATCGTGAAGCACCAGAACTCGCCTGTGAGACCGTTCAACTCCGTTTGAGCGATCTTTCCCTGCACCGACCAAGGCAGTGGGGAAGTTGCTGGTTGGCCTGCCGCCTCTGGGACAAGTTGCATCTTGACAAATTCTGGGCTGAACAGTTGCCGCCAAGCCGTAAAGGTACCATCTGGCTCAAGGTCCTGAAGACACTGGTTGCCTATCGACTTATTTCTCCAGGCAGTGAATGGCGATTGCACCGTGAATGGTTTCGGCGTAGCGCTATGGCGGATCTGCTGGAGGCTCATGATTCTCTGGTGCAGAAAGACAAGCTCTATAGATGCCTTGACAAAATTGTCGAACACAAAAAGGATTTCTTTTCCTACCTCAGCGGGCGATGGCGGAATTTGTTTAATATCAAATTCGATGTACTGCTTTATGACCTCACCAGCACCTATTTCGAGTGTAACCCTCCCGGTGAAGGGAAACGGCAGTTTGGATACAGCCGTGATAAACGTTCAGATTGCCTCCAGGTTGTCATCGCCCTCATTGTGACACCAGATGGCTTTCCTCTGGCCTACGAAGTAATGCCGGGAAACACCAGCGACAAAACCACTTTAGCTGGTTTTCTGCAAGCAATTGAAGAACAATATGGCAAAGCCGACAGGACCTGGGTCATGGATCGGGGTATTCCAACTGAAGAAGTTTTGGCCGAAATGAGAAGCGGCGACCATCCCATCTCTTATCTTGTTGGCACTCCTAAAGGTAGATTGAGCAAGCTTGAAAAATCATTTTTAAATAGACCGTGGAAACAGGTTCGTTCTGAGGTGAAGGTTAAGCTCCTGTCTGATAATGACGAATTATATGTCCTTGCCAGAAGTGATGGCCGGGTCAACAAAGAACGCTCCATGCGGAAGAAACGGTTGAAAAAATTATGGCGTAGATTGCATGAACTCCGAGGACGGAAAATAATGCGCGACACGCTTCTAATTGGACTTGGAGCAGCGAAAAAAGAAGCCGGTCGTGCCTACACATTGGTGAAAATCAACTTACCTAAGCCTGATCAGTCTGTGAGTCCTGAGACTTTCACCTTCAGTCTACAGAAAATGAAACTGCGCCAGGTACGCCGTCGGGAGGGTTGTTACCTTCTTCGTTCCAATCTGACTTCGGTGGATCCCGCCAAATTATGGCAGCATTATATTCAACTGACAGAAATAGAACAGGCTTTCAAGGAATTGAAAGGAGACTTGGCAATCCGGCCGATTTATCATCAGACAGATGATCGGATCGAGGCTCATATTTTTATAGCATTTATTGCATATTGTCTGCAGGTGACTCTCAAGCACCAAGCAAGACAACTCGCCCCAGGTCTTACACCACGTTCAATTCTGGAAAAATTTTCAGCGATACAGATGGTAGACGTCCATCTGCCGACAACAGATGGCCGCTACTTGATACTCCCTCGGTATACGCATCCGGATCGTGATTTAAAATTACTTCTGGCACAGCTTAAATTGACTCTGCCTAAGCAGCCTCCACCACGAATTGTAGCTCAATCTGCTGGGTTGGAAAGTACCATGTAGTGCCGACCTTTTGAGGTCGATGACGGAAAATCAAATAGTTACGACTTCCAGGTGGTTCGAATAGCGAAAGACGGGCTATCGCCGATGATGGTCCTGATGGAGAAGTGAGGCTTTATGGGACGATCAAGAACACAGGGG
>JABDPQ010000219.1 GCA_013042695.1 Desulfobacterales bacterium
TGCCCTAACTTGCTTTAGGGTCCGATTTAGTTGATAATTAAAGAAAGCTCTCAGGTGTTGCATAAAATGTCAAAAAGGAGATGATCATGGCACAGGTAGGACAAGATTCCCTTCATGAGCATATCACGGCAGTAAAGAAAGGAGAGCGCGTATTTGAAAATGCCTTTCAGTCAGTGACCAGAATGATCCTAGAAAAAGATATCGACAAGGTGATTGTTAACGGAATGAGTACGTTTGACTATAAAATTTTCCGTGCAGGGGACAAACACATTATTGGTATGTTTGATGAAATTAATTCATTTGTCTCCTTTATCAAGGATGCTTCTCAAGGCGGGTCATCCAAGGAAATGGCTTTTGTGCTTGTTGGTGAACCCGGTAATGGGAAAACCTTTTTAGTTGAGTATTTATGCGGCATGTATCGAACCTACCTGTCACAGCCGCAGAATCGCCGCTATACGTTCCGCTTCACAGGTATGGGCCAATTTGGTCATTATGGCAATATCGATGTCATTGAATCGCAGACCTATGAAGATCCGATGGTACTGGCCATGAACCTCATGGAGACTCCGGAAGAGTCACAGGCACACCTGGCCAGACGTTATCGTTTAACTGATGAGGTAGCCAGCCAATGGTGGGATAATTATCGACCACTGGGTGCCTGCTCGGCCTATATCTGGAATGATATTAGAACGCTGAGTAATGGTAAGCTTGATGACATGCTTAAATTTGTTGAGGTTGTGCCAGTACCTCTGACTGAAAGTTTGGGTACCGTTACGGGCAAGTATCCGGCGAAAGATGAAATCACTTCATCGGCAGTAGACCTGTTGGGGGAGGAATCCATTCAGCGCCTGCTTCATATTACCGACACCAACAACCCGTATCGATTTGATCTCAGGCGAGGAGCACTGGCCCGGGTTGCTGGCGGTGGCATCCATTTTAGTGATGAAATATATAAAAATAAGAAAGACCTGGTTCAGGTATATCTGGGCATTATTCAGAATCGAACCATCGAAATTGACGGCTATAAGTGGCCGATTGATACCCTTATTGTGGCCACAAGCAATAACTCTGAATTCAACAGGTTTCTGGCGGAGAAGGAGGAAGCACCAATTATTGACCGCTGCAGGATTTGTTATGTATCGCACAATACCGATTACCATCTGCAGGAACAATTGACCGCATATGCAATCGGCCATGAATCGAAAACCACCCTGACTGGAGACACACTTCATCAGGACCCAAACCTAAATTACGCTGCTTCAATTGGCGTAACCCTTACTCGGCTGCCACGCTCAGAGAAATTAACCCCGATTGAAACGATGAAGCTTGCGGCAGGAGAGGTCGCCGGAGAAAAATCGATAAAAACCCTGTCAGAGGTTATCGATACGCTGAACCAGGATACCGATGTAACCAGACGCTTTGGGCAGAAAGGACTGGGGCAGCGAAATCTGGGGCGATCAATGCAACTGATGCTTGAGAGTTCCGAGACCAACGAGGGGCAGTGCATGTTTGCTTATGATGTCTTTGGAACGATTGAACGCATAATTCTTGACTATGTCCCGGAACCAAATGACCGGGCCAAATTTCTTGATGATTTAAAAACAGCACGCGGTCTTTATCGGGAACGGGTTATGACAGAGATGTTCAATGCCTATATGGATGAGCCTTTGGCAATACGCAAAGATGTTTTTAATTATGTCAATATGATCATCGGTATCGATGCCGAAAACCTCGGACCTGACAAGATGTGGAAGTACAAAAACCCACAAACTGGCGAACTTAAGGCCTTGAAAATTGATGAGCGTTACATCAATTCGGTTGAGGACTGCCTGGGGCTGAAAACAAAAGAACAAAAGGATACTTTCAGGACCTCGGTTCGGAAAATATACGGACAAAAAATATCCACAAACCCGGATTACGATTTTATGGACAACCTCGAACTTGTCAAGGCAGTCACTGATGTTCGCTTAAAGTCGGATATTGCCGGGGCTGGTAGCCTGATCGGTGCGCTTGCAAATAGGACAAATGAAGAAAATCAGAAGTTGTATGATCGTATGGTGGATACCATGCTGAACAAGCTTGGTTATTGCACCACCTGCGCTCAGAAGACAATTGAGTACTTCTGCACACAGGTCGATGAAACATGATGCACCGTTTGTTTTAACCAATTATGCCGGTTAAGAGGTCGAAATGATAAAGACACTTCGAAGACGATACCGGATGCTCAAGAAAATGGGATTGACACCCCTGCAGGATCGTAAGATCCGATTCGAACTTGAACTGGCCGAGAAGCAGTATGCCAAGCGAAAACCATTAAGAGATGCTGTCGCATCCGCTTCATTTCCGCTCTATAACTATGACGATCGGGATATCTGGCCGACAGATCCGGTTGTTCGAATGATTGCCCTTGCGCCCACACGCTCGATAGACGATTTGATGTCCCGGGATAAGCAGCGTGAGCAAGACGGTTTTCCCCGCAAGATACGGCTTGGCAGGATGGTAAAGCCCGGGGGAAAAAATGATGACCGGGTAGTTATTGTTCCGACGACGGTTGAAGAAAAGTTAATTCACGATTCTGTTCTATTTGAGGATGAGGCTGAAGGTGAGAGCAATGGTGAAGGCCCGGGTCAGGGTGGATATGGTGAAGGTGAAGAAGGAGAGATCATCGGTGAACAGCCCATACGTGAGGGGCATGAAGGCCAGGGAGGAGCAGGACATGGTGATGCCGGCGGGCATGAGATAGAGTCAAATGCCTATGATCTCGGCCGGGTTCTCACTGAAGAGTTCAAACTGCCAAATCTCAAAGATAAGGGGAAAAAAAGATCTTTAACCAAATATTCCTACGATCTCACCGATCGTCACCGCGGATTTGGACAGATTATTGACAAAAAAGCCACCTTACGACAAATCATCAAAACCAATATTGGACTCGAGAGAGTCAAGCGGGGCAAGAGAGTCGTGAGTGGCGATCTGCTTATATCTCCTAATGATCGTGTCTATAGAATACTCTCCAAGGAGAAGGACTACGAGTCTCAGGCGGTCGTTTTCTTTCTACGCGATTATTCCGGCTCGATGGGTGGCAAGCCTACTGAACTGATCGTCAGTCAACATATAATGATCTTCTCCTGGCTTACCTATCAGTATGAAAATCAAGTCGAAACAAGATTTGTCTTACATGATACGGAGGCTAAAGAAGTTGAGAATTTCAATATTTACTATAATGCAAAGGTTGCCGGTGGAACGCAAGTTGCCTCGGCGTATCGATTGGTAAACGAGATCGTTGAACAGGAAAATCTTGAACGTGAATACAATATCTATGTGTTTCACGGCACAGATGGGGATGACTGGGATGTCAAGGGCGAAGAAGCGCTACCTGAACTAGAGAAAATGCTGACCTATGCTAATCGGATCGGTATTACCATAGCAGAAAACAGTTATGGCGTTACCGGTCGGAGCGACGTGGAGAGGTATATTAAAAGTTCAGGTCTACTGGAAGAAAAGTCTGCACTTCTTCGGCTTAATGTTCTTGGACGGGAGAGTAACGAGTCCGGGCTCATTGAGGGAATAAAGGCCCTGATATCGTAATCATCAGGCAATTCCGAGAAACACCAAACAGATGAGGTCACCACCTTGAGTTTGATATTAAAATCGATAGAAAAAACAGCATAAAGCACCATAAATAACAGACAAAGAGCAAATGGAACTGATCAGTCAACATGCAAAAGAGATCATGGAGGGGTGCAAGGAGCGGGCACGAGATGCAGGGTTACGTTTTCAAGACGATAGTCTCGAATATATCGTCACCAACCGGGATATGCTTGAGCTTTCCTCTAAAAGTATGATACCGACGCTCTATGATTACTGGGTCCAGGATGTTGAAGTTCTCAAAGAGACTGGCCGCTATGAGCTCTTTCCCTCCAACCCCTATGAGACGGTTATTAACACCAGACCGCCGATTTCCTTCTACAATGACAACAATCCCGACTGGCTCAATGTCATGATTTTCTATCACGTTCTCGGTCACATGGATTTTTTTCAGAATAATCTCTTTTTCCAGCATACCTGGGATTATGATTTTAACAGCCGGGCCTTATCTGACAAGCGATTGATTAGCAAACTTCGCTCCGAAAAAGGGCGTTGGGTCGATTACGTCATAGAGTTTGCCCGAGCGATTGATAACCTTGTCGATTATTTTTCAGTTTTGTCTGCTGCTGATCAAACAGTTTCATATAAAGCGCTTTCTGCAATTGACTACTATTTTGACATCTTTTTGCAGCGGGAGAACAGGGCCACGGTGGCCGAATATGTTAAGCAAATCGAACAGTATAACGCTCAGGTTCGGGATGACCCCAATGATGGGGAACAGAATTTTCTCGATGAGGTGAAAACCAGATATGCCGAGTTTGAATCACTATGGCACAAGCATCAGGAAAAAGGGGAATCGGCTGATAAGATCGATCTGCTCGAGTTTCTGATCAAGCATTCGGAATTTCTGAATCGTGAGGAAAACAGATGGATGAAGGCGGTTATCGAGGTCGTTCGCAATACCTCTCTTTATTTTCAGCCGCAGATCAGAACTAAAATTCTTAACGAAGGGTGGGCCAGTTACTGGCATGAAGAGCTTTTTCTCACCGATGACCGAATCAATGGTCACGAAGTTGACTTTGCCATCGTCAATGCCAAGGTCATTTCAATGCCGCGGGTCGGACTCAATCCCTATGCGCTTGGCATGAGGCTTTTCTCATTTCTTGAAAAGATGGCTGAGCAGGGCAGGATCAGTATTGAATATCAGCTCATCAAACATAAGAGAAGCAGAGAGCAATACGATACCGTCACCGGCAAAGGTCGAGATTTTATTTTTCAACTACGGGAGCGCTATTGTGACCTGATGTTTGTCAGTGAGTTTATCGACCAGGATTTTATCGATGAGAATAACCTGTTTGTTGCCGGCAGGCGTATCAACAAAGAGCGTATGACCTGGCAGTATTATGTAAAAAGCAGGAAAGCAGAAGATTATCGAGACATGGTAATCGACTCTCTGTATCATCCGCCTTCTCTGGAAGTTGGCGTGACAGCAGACAACAGTCTCTACCTGAATCATCTTTTTGAGGGCAAGCCTCTGGTCAGGGACTATATAAGCGCAACTATGCTCGGCCTCGAGTATCTCTGGGGTCGACAGGTACATCTGGATACATCAGAGCCGGTTAAAAAGACCAGTGGAACTGATCCGGCCAGCAAAGACAAAAAAGAGACCGCGGAGCAGCAGGTGATGTGGAAGCGGTATCGCTATACCATGCACGACAGAAAATTATCGAAAAAAGAGCTTTCATGATCTTTTTTCTTGCGGAGGGGAGTCATGCGTGACGTCACCAGAGTCCTTGATAATCTTGAGCTTCAGAACAAGGGGTGGGAAAAACAGCCGCTGCTGAATTATGCTGATTTTTTACAGGAAGTTGTCAAGCAACCGTCTCGCATCATCAGAAACATCTACCAGCTCTATGCAGATATGATTGATACCTTTATTTGTGAAGAGGTCGATGAGTACCCCGATGATCCTGAATCAATCCATTATGTTGCTTATGAATGTTCTGAACTTTTCGCCAAAGGCTCTGAGCGGCCGTTCTTTCCTGACCGGCTTTTTGCCAATCGTCTGGTACGCCATGTAGAGTCACTTTCCATAGGGGCCCAACAGAATAAAATATATATTTTTGATGGCCCGCATGGGAGCGGGAAGTCTACTTTTCTTAATAACTTGTTGCGCAAGTTTGAAGAGTATACCGTTTCACCGGAGGGAATACGCTATGAGGTCGTCTGGAAGCTGCCCAAGGAACATATGAGCGGTGAGCTTCGCTCGCTGAATACTCTTACGGATAGGCTCTCCTGGCTTTTTGAAAAAGAAGGAAAAGCGCCCGCCGCTCACAAAGAAGATGTGATATTCTCCGGCAAAGCAGTAGTCCCAGATTATTTTGAATTTTCCTGTCCAAGTCATGACAATCCAATCTTGATGATACCCCGGGAATCACGACGTTTATTTTTCGATGACCTGTTTGAAAATGACAAGTTCAAGTGGAAACTTTTCACCAATAAGAAATATGAGTGGGTGTTTAATGATAGTCCCTGCACAATCTGCAGCTCTATTTTCAGTGCGCTGATGAGAAAGCATCATGACTTCAATAGAGTTTTTGAGTTCATTCATGCTCGTCCATATGTCTTCAAGAGGCGCCTTGGACAGGGGATTTCAGTTTTTAACCCGGGCGACAAGCCGGTGAAACGGACGGTTCTACAACATGAGAATACACAACAGCACCTGGACGCACTGTTGCCGGAATCGAGGTCGGTACGTTATCTCTATTCCCACTATGCAAGGACAAACAACGGGATTTACGCGCTGATGGATATAAAATCCCACAATATAGAGCGGCTGATGGAGCTCCACAACATTATCAGTGAAGGGGTCCACAAAGTTGAGGAACTGGAGGAAAGTGTCAATTCATTATTTTTTGCTTTGATGAACCCTGAAGACAAAAAGCAACTTCAGGATCTCCAGGCGTTAACAGATCGAATCGAATATATACATATCCCCTATGTACTTGATATAAAAACTGAAGTTGATATCTATCGAGAAGTGTTTGGCAAACATTTGGATGAAAGTTTTCTCCCGCGGGTGTTGCATAATTTTGCCCGAGTGATTATTGCCACTCGCCTGATGACAAAATCAGAAGCGATGCTCGAATGGATAAGCGATCCGGAAAAATATGAATTGTATTGTGACAATAATCTGCAACTTCTGAAGATGGAAATCTATACCGGAAATATCCCGAAATGGCTTTCCGAGGATGATTTGAAGAATTTCACTGCTAAACGGCGCCAGAGGATCATCGCTGAGTCGGAGCAGGATGGCTGGAAGGGCTTTTCCGGTCGGGACTCTATCCGATTATTCAATGATTTTTTCGCACATTACTCACGTGGTGACAAACTGATAGATATGTCGATGATTGCCAAATTTTTTAAAAAACACTGTAAGCAGGACAAGAACATTCTGCCTCTGGGGTTTCTTGATGCGTTGCAGCATATGTATAATTACATCGTGCTCCAAGAGGTAAAGGAATCGCTCTATTATTATAATGAGGACCAGATTGCCACTGATATACAGAACTACATGTTCGCTGTTAATTTTGATCAAGAAACAACCGAAGTGTGTACATTTACAGGAGAAAAACTTCAAATCAACGAAGAGCTTTTCAGCAGAATTGAAACCAGGCTATTGGCAGATAGCAAAAATGCCAAGACCTTTAGAGAGGATGTTCAGAAAACTTACACAACGACGACGCTGACACAGGAAATAATGCATGAGGGGCTGGCCGTCACAGAAACGTCGCTGTTTCAATATTTATATGAGATGTATGTCTATAATCTTAAAGAGAAGGTTCTGGAGCCGTTTTTAAAAAATGAAAATTTTCGTATGGCGGTCAAAGACTTTGATACAGATGATTTTCGATCATACGACCAGAAGATCAAAGATGATGTCACCTTCATGATCAATAACCTGCAGCAGAAATATCGTTACTCAAGCCAAGGGGCAAAGGAAATCTGCATGTATGTCGTTGATAATAATATTGCCAGCGTTTTCGAGGGGCAATAGTCCATTAATCTTCACTCTGGCGGGAGACATGTCTTGGTTGAGAAGAAATTGTCGAGACTGTTGCCTACTGCGTATTTGCTAAACCAACAAAACTGCCATCGTTATCTTCTGCGAGTCGACGCATCAGGGCGGCGAATCGTGCAACATTGAGCTCAGCGCCAGGTTGACCAAAAAGTACTGGAAAACCGACAGCATGTATGCGAACCCGGCGAGAGCCGTCCGTGAGCGACTGGTTGATCGCATCAACGGTTTCAACGACTTCCTGGATCGAGCCGCGGGAAAAATCGTCACCAAAAATATAGATACTGATCTTCTTATCGGCAGCATAGAACCGGCGGATGGCAGCAGTGACTCCTTCAACGGGACTAGAGTTGGAAAAAGGCATCCAATTTACGAGCCGCTGCAGAATCGCCCTTCTTCTGGCCGGTGTATCTGAAATCCACCTCCCGGAATATTGCGAGAACATATAGTCCCCCATGTCGTTCATCACTTGAATACCTTTGACACGGGGGTAAATCTGCAGTATTTCATGCATCTTTCTGCGCACAGCCAGCCAGGCGAATTGCTGCATTGAGCCGGACGTATCGATGACAAAAATGATATATTCACTGTCAACAGGTACCCCGCCAATCGGAGCATCAGGGCGAGATGGCGATTTTTTTCCCTGGAGCCTCTGCATCTCCT
>JABDPQ010000220.1 GCA_013042695.1 Desulfobacterales bacterium
CCTTAAGGTGTTTTTTTCTTTTGTCAGTATTTGTAATGCAGGTCTTACCTATTCATTCAGTCGTATGTATCTTTTGGTTATTGAAAGATTCTTAAAGCGTAAGATTAGCCTCCTCCCATCAGGGGGAAGATTTTGACTTCTTCGTTGCCACGAAGTTGAGAGTCCATAGCCACCGTCTTACCATTTACAAAAACCGTTACTGCTGTACTTGAAGGAATTAAAAGTTGCTCCACAAGCTCCCCTAAGGTCATGCCGGACTGAATCGGATAATGGCTCGGGTTTCTAGGCCTATATGTGCTGAGCGTTGCATAAAGGTTCAGATTGATTGTTGGCTGATTGCTGGTGTTTAAAGCTGTCATTGAACCTCTCCGATTATTTCCCTTGTTTGGAAACTATTCATCAGTTGACAGAACGGCACCCTTGTCTGCCTGCTGTACCAGCTTCTGGTAGATGGATAGAAATCCTTTTTTATGTCGTGCAGGCGGTCGCCAATCTGCCAGCCGGTTTTGTAGTTCTTCCTCTGATAATTGCACTGAAATAGAGCGCGTGACAACATCAATATCAATAATGTCGCCATCCTGAAGTGCTGCAATAGGGCCTCCGACTGCGGCTTCAGGAGCCAGGTGCAAAACCAGAAGCCCACCGCAAGTGCCAGAGGCTCTGCCGTCTGTCACGAGGGCAACTTTTTCGATCAGATTCATGCCGACCAACAAGTTTGCCAGGATAGTTCCGGTTTGGCGCATGCCGGGATCGCCTTTCGGCCCCTGGTATCTGATAACCACGACATCGCCTGCTTTGATATAGCCGTCCACGAGAGCCGTTGTTGCCTCAACTTCATTGCTGAAGACACGGGCAGGACCCTGGAATGTCATCATACTTGGAGGAACAGCAGCCTGCTTGATTATCGCACCATTTGGGGCAAGGTTGCCGGACACCACCGCAATGCCTCCTTCTGGGTCCACAGGTTTTTCAAGCCCATAGATGACTTCATGATTGCGAACTTCTGCTTTTTCAAGATTTCTGCCAAGCGTCTTACCAGTGACTGTGAGAACATCAAGGTTCATCATCGGTGACAATTCCTTCATAACTGCCTGAATTCCACCGGCATCATGCAAATCATTGGTGTTGTAGATTCCAGCTGGGGCGACATTGGTTATATGGGGTGTTTCACGACTAAGGCGATCAAATGTTTTAAGGTTTAGGGGGAAACCTGCATCATGGGCGATTGCCATGATATGAAGCAGTGAATTTGTTGAACCTCCAATTGCCAGAAAAACACGTACAGCATTCTCCAGGGATTCCCTGGTGATGATCTTGCCGGTATGAAGGTCTTGCTCCAATAGGGTCATAATCTGCTCGCCGGACTGTCTGCCAAGTTCTTTTATTTCCTCACCGGCGCCATGGACCGTTCCGGCACCCGGCAGCGTCAAGCCGAGAGCCTCAGTGAACATTGCTCCGGTATTACCGGTAGCAACGCCGCAGCAGTTACCGCCTCCACAGATGGCGCAGTCGTGGATTTCTTCGAACTCGTCCCGAGTAATACCATCTACCTGCAGTTCACCAAACTTGTGAATCATCTTGGTCCAGTCCATTCGCTGTCCCTTGTAATCGGCGGCAGCCATGCTGCCCCCTGGGATAATGATAGTGGGCAGACCAAGCCTGGCGGCAGCCATACAGTTAGCAGGAATGGCATCATCGCAGACGGTAACCATGACAAGGGCGTCGAAATAATTAATCTCCGTAACGGCTTCGATATAGGATGCGGTGATATCTCGATACGGCAGTGTCCACCGATAGTTTTCACCGCCATGAGGCATACTCACGCAGGTAGCACTGACAAAAAACTCAACCGGCGTGCCGCCGGCGGCTGTGATACCTTTTTTAACCTGACGAGTAATTTCGTTGAGATAATTTGCGCCTGGGGTTAATTCTCCATACCCATTGACCACCCCAATGAATGGCCGCTCCAGTTGTTTACGGCTAAAACCAGCCCCCTTCATTAATGCCTCACGACTTACCCGGCCATATTCAGCAAGGGATTCTACACGGCGTCTGATTTTCTGCATTTCGTCACCTTAAAATTGGTATCGGCAATCTACAGCATTGCCAGTTCTGCATTGAGTAAATCGGTCATCAGCATGTGGCTCGGCTTGTGGGTAATGCAGATCGGGGGTTTGGCGTTTTCTATAATGACCTGTGGGGTAACACCACAGGCCCAGAAAACCGGAACTTCACCTTCATAAACAGGGTAGAAATCGCCAAAATCGACCTTGGTGATGTCTTGTATCCCTATTGCTGCCGGATCGCCAAAATGAACCGGGGCACCGTGTACATTTGGAAACCTGCTGGTCACCTGAATGGCTCGTATTGCATCTGCCGGTTTATATGGCCGCATGGAAACCACGTAGTTGCCCTGAAACGGGCC
>JABDPQ010000221.1 GCA_013042695.1 Desulfobacterales bacterium
TGATGGCATTCTCTGCCATGTTTGCAGCGTAATGCCCTCCGCCTATATAGGAATTCCTTCTCAAGTATTCATAAATATGAGTCCCTTGCTCCTGATGAAAATCGCCAATAATTTCGCTTCCTCCCTGGGCACCAGGTCGAATCACCATGGCTATTTTATACTGGTCGGGCAGGGCAGGGTTATTTGCCACAGCCTCAAAGAGATCGTCATCGGATATGGCCGGACGGCAAATGTGTTTGCTGTCAAGCTCATAGTTCAAACCAACCGGTTGCCTGGTCTCGTTGAATTGAAATGAACAACTCAGATGCGCCAGGCGAACAAGATCCTCAGAATCTGTAGAGGTTGTTGCAAGACTCAGTTGGACGGGCCTAGGCAATTTCTCTATCAGCGTCGTGTCTATCTGAGCATCTTTGAATATCTGAGAGAGTGATAGTTGCGGTGGATCGGTCAGTCTTATGCGCTCGTAATCAGCTGCACTGCGATCAGCCCAATCCTTGCCGATAAATGTTGTACCTCGGAAAGGAAACGGATTGGCAATCTCATATATCCAATCTGCTTGTTGGACCTCTAGATCGTCTTCTGGAAAATTGATCCTGTTGTCAATCGGATTGTCATTCTGATCATTGCCTAGCTGGTCACATTGAGTTTGTTGGCGTAAATTACTTACATGATAGGAAGGCTTGTGAATACCATAGAAGAACGTTCCGCCTGGTAGCACACATGTTCTCATGATGAGTTTTTCTCACTTGTGTTGATTGTTCTGTTTGCCCCATATCTCAAGAGCACGCTGGTATATATCTGAACGGGGGAGACCCATATCCGAGGCTATTTTCTTACATGCATCTTTCAAAGAGAAATCACTCTCGTGGCGATACCAAAGTAGGATCTCGTCAATTGTCTCTCCCTGCGGCTGCAGAGTTTGACCAGGATGGATTATAATGACAAGTTCTCCTCGAACCTTTTCGTTTTCGATTCTATTGGCTAAATCAAAAAGAGATGTCTCTTGTATGTCTTCATACATTTTACTTATTTCTCGAGCCCATAAAACCTTGCGATCTCCAAAAATCTCCAAGGCATCCTCTATGAACCGTCGAACCCGGTGAGGAGATTCATAAAAAACCAATGGATGTGTTTGTGATACCAATGGCTGCAGATGTTTGCGCCGCTGTGCCGATTTGGCAGGGGAAAATCCGAGAAAAAGAAACGAGTTTGTCTCAAGACCTGCACAACTTATTGCAGCACTTAATGCGGAAGGACCTGGCAGCGGGATAATCTGAAGCTCGGCATTACGGGTTTCGCGCACGAGAATAGAGCCCGGATCAGAAATTGCCGGAGTGCCAGCATCGCTGACCAGAGCAACCGACTCTCCCCCGAGCATTCTGGCAACAAGCTGTTCTGTACGATGCAATTCTTTTTCTCTGTAGTAACTGATCAACGGGGTGTCAATTCCAAAATGAGTCAGGAGTTTTTTGGTATGCCTGGTATCTTCAGCGGCAATCAAATCCACCTCTTTTAGCACCCGAATGGCACGATAGGTCATATCTTCAAGGTTTCCAATTGGCGTGGCAACAATGTAAAGTATTCCGGGCATCAGTTCTGAGTGAATTATTTGATACTACTATCGATACGCATGGTAGTGGATTTCATTATGGTCAAAGAACGGGAAAAATGCATCAGCTTTTCTTGATTTTTTTAGCCAGATGATTTAATATATGAGCATATATTCATATAAGGAGTTATTGACTCATGAACAATGATCAGTGTCATAGAAGGATAATACACGAAGATCGATTGGCTAGGGCGAGAGAATTATTGCATAAATCACCTGATGTTGAAGAGATGTCAGATCTCTTCAAAGCGCTTGCGGACCGAGGTCGTGTGCAAATTCTCATGGCGCTCAGCGCTCAGGAGATGTGTGTTTGCGATCTTGCTGCTCTTTTGGAAGTAAGTGAATCAGCTGCAAGTCATCAGATGCGTCTGCTGCGTAACATGAACCTGGTAAAAAACAGAAGAGATG
>JABDPQ010000222.1 GCA_013042695.1 Desulfobacterales bacterium
GTATATTCCCTCTGAATCCGTCCATTTCCGTAGAAACGTAGGCGTATTGCCCATCAAAATCGAAACCGTGCGCTCCCATCCCGCCAGTCGGTTGAAAACTAAGTGCACGAGGCCTTGCCGGGTTGGAAATATCATAAATGCGAAAACCTCCGTTTGTATAACCGTTTTCAAGTTCTGCACGAAGGGTGTCGATATCCTCGGGTTTTACATTCAGGGCCTGTGCTATCTCTTTTTCTGTTGGCCGCCTCCCGAATTCGAGGGCCAACCTTGCTTCCACTGAATCTAAGGCTTCACTTTTGCGAAAAAATTTGCGGCGGTGACGTTGGCTGTTCACGATCATAAGGTCGCCGTGCACCATGACTTTATGAGAATGCGACTGCGAGTCGGGAAGTTCGATCGTCGCGGCCAGGGACGGATTCCTGGGATCTCGGACATCGAAGATCGAGGTGCCAGCGGGAGGGGAAATGTGGCCGACGAACAGGTAACCATCTTGGTATACTAACTGGGCCCCACCAGGTGTATCCTGGTGCCCTATCCTCTTAACATGGCTCGAGATACAGCCGTGACCATCGGCCTCGGGAAAGGCGCCAGCCCTGCTTTCCTTGTACATGTCTTCCTTGATCATGATACCACCCAAGCAAAAGCGCTCCAAGGCAACAAATGCTTACAATCCACTGGAAATATTGTCCCGAATCAATTGAGAAATCAGGAGTTGTTTGCTTCAAATGTGGACTTGATCTCTTGCAAGAACTGCCTTGTTGTCAACCATGTATTGGCACCGGTGAGTAATGCCAGGTCCTTTGTCATTCTGCCTGACTCGACGGTATCAAAACAGGCCTGCTCCAGGGCTATGGCAAATTTCTGAACCTCGGGGGTACCGTCAAACAAGCCGCGATAGTATATGGCACGGGTCCAGGCAAACAGACTTGCTATTGGATTGGTCGAGGTCTCCTTACCGGCCTGGTGTTCACGAAAGTGCCTCGTAACCGTCCCGTGTGCAGCTTCCGTGAGCACAGTCTTTCCGTCAGGGGTCAATAACATCGAGGTCATGAGCCCGAGAGACCCGAACCCTGCAGCCACAAGATCTGAAAGGATATCACCGTCATAGTTTTTACAGGCCCAGACAAAACCCCCTGATGACTTTACCGCAAACGCGGCAAGGTCATCCACCATTCGATGTTCGTATGCGATCCCCTTTGACTCGAATTGTTCTCTGAATCTGGTTTCATACAGCTCATCAAAAGAGTTTTTGAAGAGTCCATCGTAGTGCTCCAATTCCGTATTTTTAGTACCCAGGTAAACGGGATACCCCCTCTCGAGACCAAAATTCATGCAGGACATGGCAAATCCGCGTACGGACTCTTCGGTGTTGTAAATGCCAAGAGCAACCCCGGGTCCCTTATACTCGTAAATTTCCTCTTGCTTAGACGCCCCTTTGCCCGCCGGGATAAAGTTCAGTGTTACCTTGCCCTCACCGGGGATAGACATGTCAGTCCCTCCGTACATGCCTCCGAAGGCGTGACGGGCAACAACGATGGGTTTTTTCCAGCCTGGTATCAACCTGGGAATATTTTCGAAAACTATGGGTTGTCTGAAAAGGGTTCCACCAATCTGATTGCGAGTCCCGCTGTTAGGTGATTTCCAAGCTTTATTGAGACCATACTCCTCTACTCTTTTCTGGTCTGGGTTGATAGCCGCGCATTTTGCCCCGACGCGATACTTTTTGATGGCCTCGGCGGCATCATATAGAATTCTATTCTCGGTCGCGTCTCGATTATTCAAATGATAATCGAAATACACCAGGTCGATATCCAGATAGGGTAGGATAAGCTTTTCCTTGATCCAGCCCCACATGACACGCGCCATTTCATCGCCGTCAAGCTCGACAACGGGGGTGATAACCTTTATTTTACTCATATTCCCCTCCTGGATATCCTTTTTCCCGTGATTGATTTCATTTAAACGTGATTACTTCCAAGCACAGATAATAACGCAACAAACATCCCGGTCAACTAAGGTGCCTGATCTGCCTTAATTGCTGCGTAATTGATCGGATTTAATCAATCACGGGGAAAGACGAGCTGATCAGCTCGTAACCAGGGAAAAACAATTGTTGCAATAGTTAAACGAGTGCAGCAATCTAATAAATCGTTTGCACGTGGGTTTTGCTGGTAGTGTTCACCTATCTGCTCATGACGAATGTTTATCATAAAAAAATCCCAAGTGCGGATTAATCGTGTTAATCGAGGAGAACAGCTCGTGACGAAAAAGAACGAAAATATAGATACGGAAAGAAAATCGATCAGCAGCGAATTGCTGCTCCCCGTTGCAGCTCTGTGTTTCACGATCTACTATTTCTCTACCATTACCGATGTCCCTTGGACCGCCCAAGTCTCGGCCGTAATCGTCGGTTCAATTCTTATCCTTTTAGTTCTCTTGTTCATCACCAGATGCATTCGGGCGCTCTATACCGGTGAAGGAGCGTTTAATTTCGACACCCTCCTGGAACCAAGATCGTTCGTCGGTAAACGGATAGCTCTTCTAGCTTTAACGATCGGTTACATCTTTGCTGTTTCCACTCTCGGATTTACCATTACCACCTTCTTTTTTCTCAGCCTTGCCATGCTGTTACTGGGTGGAAGACAAAAGTGGCGCATTATCCTTACCCTTTCAACAATCCTGACCCTAGGAGGCTACTTGATATTCATCGTCGCTTTCAAGACCAGATTCCCGGCGGGTCCGTTCGAAAAGCTCATGGAGGGACTCTTTTAAAATGGATCATGATCTCGTCTTCTTTGGTGAATTGTTTCTTCGTACCTTGAGCTTTTGGTGGGTCATTATCCCCGCCATCTTTATTGGTCTCATAGTCGGTGCACTCCCTGGTTTCAGTGCGGCCAATACGATAATTATTCTGTTGCCGCTCACTCTGGCAATGGAACCTGAGATTGGCCTGACTTTCATGGTTGCCCTCTATGCTTCATCCCGAATGGGAGCAGGTATACCGGCCATTTTATTTAATATACCCGGGACCGCAGGAGCTGCAGCGACACCGCTTGACGGGTATCCCATGACCAAGAAAGGAAGAGGGCAACAGGCGCTTACGATGTCCTTCGTTGCCTCGATTGCCGGCGGCCTGTTCACCACGATCATCGCTCTGGTCGCATTACCGTGGCTATCACAGGTTGCCTACTACTTGCACAGTGTCGAGATGATAGTCATCATGTTCTTCGGTATTTCCCTAATCGCGACAATTGCAGCCAAGGACACGTTGAAAGGCCTCATTGCAGGTTTTTTCGGTCTGATGATCGGTTTCATCGGCGCGGATGTCGTTTACGAGACACCACGGGGTACGTTCGGTTTTCTTGAGCTGTATGACAAGGTGCCATTAAT
>JABDPQ010000003.1 GCA_013042695.1 Desulfobacterales bacterium
ATTTTTTTTATCACAGCCTTTTACAGCTGGTTGTGATGACAAAACGCTCTGCATTCATCTTACATCTGGGATTTATCGTCTGCCTGTTTCGATATAGTTCTGAAAATCTTCGGCTGACATCCCCTCCACGCCGAGGTTCTTAAGTGTTCGCCCGGTGGCGAAAAAATCCATCTCGAGGAGATATCCACCGAGTTTGGCGATCAACTCCATTCTGGGTGTGGGAACCCCTTTCAATCTACCCAGCTCAATCATCGGAACCAGGCCAGTTGGGATGTCTTCTAGGACGTAGCGGGTCTTCAGACTTTTCTGGCCTGCAATACCGTCATAAGCAGGATTACTGCGGACAGCCTCGGTCAACGTCGGCTTATCAACACCATAGGCAATCTTGTACCACTCCCTGATCGGAATCATTTCAATTTCAAAAGCCTTGGCAAGCGCTATACGCTCAAGATCAAGTTTTTCGACAAAGGCCCCGATGCTTGGAGTGATGCCATCATAATAGTAAGACCACTCATGCTTTGACTCTATCAGTGACGTATTCAGAAGTGACGGACCAGGATGAACGACAGCATTGGCATTACCAATACTCGGCTGCATGACATTCTTGCCGGCAATAACCTGAGGGAAAGCCTCTCGAAATATGTTCACCACTGTGGCGTTATTCTTGGCAGGCATAGAAGCAAGTACCAGATCGTCCTTTATGCCGAGGATATTGGCATAGCCTGGTTTTGGACTTCTACAGGCATAGATCAACGTGTTGGTCTCAGCAAGCGTTAACTTTGCAGTACAGCCTTTACTGTCAAGTACCTGTCTGAACTCCAGACTACCGCAGGTCGCTCCTGGGTGGAGTATGACAATCTGCCCATCAGCCAATACCGGAGCACAGTTCTCGGCAATAGCTCGATGGGCGATGGCCGGTGCCACAATCATGACAACGTCCGCACCATCTAACGCTTTGCCCAAGTCAGTAGTGGCAAACTCAAGCTTACCGAATCCCTCGACGGCACCCGATACGTGTATGCCACCCTGCTCTGAAATAGCCGCCACCGTCTCTTCAAATATGTCATAGAGCCGAACGGGAAAGCCCATAATTGAGAGATGTCCAGCCAAAGACTGACCGCCATTGCCACCACCGATAATTGCCCATCTTGTTTTATTACTCATGTTCCCCTCTCATCGGAAAAATTTCTCTTATGACTTTTGATGCAATGATTATGCCGTAAGCGAAAAAGATACTAAAACCGAATATTATCAGTATTTTAGTTGAATCAGGAAAGAATTATGGATGCCTTCGCAGGTCCCACTGTCTCATTTTGGCACATTATCGTTTGGAAGGAAGTCCTGTGAGTGCCGGCCCAAAAAGGTAATCGCCGAGTGTATCAATTTGATACATGCCCAAAATTGAGACAAACTGTGAAATTTAGCATAGGTCAGCGTTCTCAATCATAAATGTTTTGAAATGGAGACATTAAAGGTTATACCTTTATTCAAACCAACCTCGGACCACACTTTGCCTCCATGCTGCTCCGCTATCTCCTTGACAATTGCAAGTCCGAGCCCTGAACCTGCTATGCCAATGGCTGTTTTCTGTCGTTTAAACAAGCCGAAAATGTTTTGGGACTCTTCCTCTGTTAATCCAATGCCATCATCACTCACGTGCAGTATATGGCAATCCTCATCTTCTCTATAGCCGATTGCTATCTCACTCAGATCCCCACCGCCATATTTTAGGGAGTTATCGACAAAATTTCTCAAGACCCGCAACATGGCAAATCTATCTGCTTTTATTTCCGGGAGATATCCGGGCTCCGTCCATGTAATCCGGCGAATATTTAAAGGAATGGCAAACTCTTCTTTTATCATCAATAACAGATCTGCGAGTTTGATGCTTTCAATACATAACGACATCTCTTTGGTAGATATGTATACATTGATCATTTCTACAAGAGCGGCAATCTGTTCTGAGCTTTTCAAAATCTGCTGACAATAATTTTTCCCTCTTTCATCAAGAATGTCCTCATAATGCTTATTGAGAAGTCTTGTGAGACCATAGATAGAGACTGCTGGATTTTTAAGATCATGGGAAACAGAATAGGCAAACAGTTTTATGTTGTCTGAACTGCTTTTCAGCGCTTCCTCAGCCTCTGCCCGATAGGCAATTTCTTTTTTTAATGATCTGTTTATAACGGAAAGTCTTTCAGTACGATCCTTGACCATATCTTCCAGATTCTTTCGATATTGGTGTAATTCTTCTTCCTTTATTTTACGCTCGGTGATGTCCTCAACCATCTCTATGGCTGCTGTAACGTCGCCTTGCCAATTGAAAATAGGTGAAGAGACAATTCTATAATGCCTGATTTCACTGCCGAGCGGGGTATTGGTCACCGATTCATGAACTTCTCCATCCCGCAGCGTTTTATAGGTTGGACAATAGGAACAGATATCTTTCCTGGGAGGGTCATTAAATTCTTCAAAGCAAAGAGGTCTTTTTGAAACGTCAATGTGCGGAAACCATTGATTCATTTGATTGTTGACCGTAAGTATCTCCATGTTGGGACTGATCAGGGAGACACCAATACCGATATTATCAATCACACTTTTGTACTTTTCCTCACTCTCAAGAAGTTCCCTGCTCACCTGCATGCTCCTGGTAATATCGCGAAGCAGCTCTATTAATCCTATGACCTCTCCGCTCTCGCTCTTTACTGGAACGATGGTGATTTCAGAAATAAAGCCTGGAGTCACTTCCTTGATAAAGGTTCGAATCTCCCCCGTTTTTATTGCTTCCGGGACTTTACACTCGTGGCATGGTTTGTAGACCTTTTGGGACCCCGTAAATAGTTCAGCATGGAGTTCGTAACAGCGTTTTCCTATGGCCTTTTCAAGCGTTACCCCGGTTTTTTCCTGACAATATGGATTCATGTTGAGAATTCTAAAATCACAATCCATATAGGATATCCCAATGGGGATATGCTGGAACACCAGTTCAAAGTCTTGCGGACTTTTGCCTATTTTGGAAAAAGCGGTAAGATGATCCGTCTCATTTCTTTTCATTTTCAAATAGTGACCATGTAAGATCTGCTGATGAACGAATATAGCGTAAGTTTCATTCAAAAGAGGTAGTAAAAAAATAATTGCTCCTCTCTGCCTGAGTACCCAAACCCCAATATTGCATGGGCTGTCAGCAGAAAGAGTGGCAGCCGTAATCTTGTCAAACATCTACTATGCAGCATGGCGTAAGATGGTTATAAGCACAACATAACCACCAACCAAGGCAATAAAATACCACAGTGTGGTTGACTAAAAACGAGCGTGCCGGAAGAGTAATTACTGTTGTATTTCAGCGTAACAGCCAGGTTATGGCGTGATGATGATTTCTAAACACAGTTTAATAAAATCAAATTGTTTGAGCCTTTTGCAAAATGATGATTTTCGTTCAAAGTCAAACCATGCGAAAAATTTTACCGCAGGCATATAATTGATATTCCGAGGATAGAATTTTAAGCATAACGCAGAGATTAAACGAAAAGGGCGTTTTGCAAGTGGCTCGTTTGTCTAATTATAGAGGCCCATTATTCTCTGACGCCCTGGTGTACCATTGTCGTTGTCAAGTATTTGAGTAATGTGCTAATAAACTAATAGCTACCGGCAAAGGATGGATTCAGGCTAATGCTTTTAAACAGTACATTGCTACTATAATGATATAAAAAAACATTTAGAACCAACGATCCTATGAATTTAAAAAACAAAACAAAAATTATCGCGACACTTGGCCCCAGCAGTCAAACTGAACAAGAAATTCTTGCTCTTATTGAGGCTGGAATGGACGTTGCCCGGATTAACTTATCCCATGGTGATCGTAATAGTCATGCCCAGATCATCAAAACGCTTAAACAAACCAGTATCATATCAGGAAAAGATACCGCTATTCTGCTCGACACGAGGGGACCTGAAATACGAGTGGGCGATCTCAGCAATGACCTGCTGCTCACGCAGGGAAGCACTATCTTTTTGTGCAGTGATAAAACCATTGATAATGGTATTTACGTCGATTACGCCAATCTTACCGATGATGCTGCTCCAGGTTCTTTCATCCTACTCGATGATGGAAAAATCCGCCTCCAAGTGCTTGAAGCTATAAATGACCTCGTCAAGACCAAGGTGATCGTCGGGGGTATCTTGACTTCTCGAAAACGTGTCAGCCTGCCGGAAATAAATGTAAATCTGCCCGCTGTTACCGATAAGGACATTGCCGATATTATCTTCGGGGTTCAGCAGGAGGTAGATTTCATTGCCGCCTCCTTTGTCAGACGAGCCGATGACGTC
>JABDPQ010000780.1 GCA_013042695.1 Desulfobacterales bacterium
TTTCGCGAATGATGGCGATGGCGGCATCACGCATTATCTGGTATTCCCTGTCAGTGAGGGTTTGTGCCGGGGCGACAGTGATCGAATCTCCTGTATGGACTCCCATCGCATCCATGTTCTCAATTGAACAGATGATGACCACGTTGTCTTTGGAATCGCGCATTACCTCAAGTTCAAATTCTTTCCAGCCGAGAAGGCTTTGCTCGAGCATGATCTCGGTAGTCATAGAAAGATCAAGGCCGTGGCGACAGAATTCTTCAAGCTCCTGGCGGTTATAAGCGACACCGCCACCGGTCCCTCCAAGTGTAAAACTGGGACGCACGATGATTGGAAAGCCAATATCATCTGCTGCCGCGATAGCATCGCCTAGCGAATGAACAATGGCGGATTCCGGGACCCTGAGGTTAATGGCATGCATGGCCTCGCGGAATTCATTGCGACCTTCGGCTTTATGAATAACGTCGATATCTGCCGCCAGCATCTCGACATTGTATTCTTCGAGCACGCCCAATTCAGCAACCTTAATGGCGGTGTTTAATGCTGTTTGACCGCCAAGCGTGGGCAGCAATGCATCGGGGCGCTCTGTCCTGATGACTTTGGCAACCATTTCCGGTGTTATCGGTTCAATGTATGTCGCATCGGCGAGACCAGGATCCGTCATAATAGTAGCAGGATTAGAGTTGATCAGGACAACCTGGTACCCTTCTTCTTTTAATGCCTTGACAGCTTGTGCTCCAGAGTAATCGAACTCGCAGGCCTGGCTGATGATGATCGGTCCGGAACCTATGATTAGGATTTTGTTTATATCGGTTCTTTTGGGCATGGTCTAAAGATTGCTGATAAAATCGTGGGGCGAAGGTGCTCCCTGGAAAAATAATTTGTTTTAGTATGTAGCTATTGAGCTGCTCTATATTCTTCTATCAGGTTGATAAACCGATCGAAAAGATACATGGCATCATGCGGGCCAGGCGCGTGTTCTGGATGGTACTGGACCGAGAAAGCAGGATGTTTTTTATGCCGCATACCTTCACAGCTATTATCGTTCAGGTTGCTGTGCGTGAGCTCTACTTCCCTCGGATCTAGGCTGTTCATGTCGACACAGAATCCATGATTTTGAGAGGTAATCTCTACCTTGCCGGTTAACAGATCTTTTACTGGCTGATTGCCGCCGCGATGGCCAAATTTTAGTTTAAAGGTTGTTCCGCCATAGGCCAGGCCAAGCATCTGATGGCCGAGACAAATGCCAAATATAGGTTTTATACCAAGCAGAATTCTCAGTGATTCGACGACACCCTCAACACCCTGAGGGTCTCCCGGTCCATTAGAAAGAAAAATGCCATCTGGATTAAGTGCAAGTATTGTCTGAGCATCAGTGGTTGCGGGCACTACTTGAACGCGGCAGCCTTTTTCTGTTAATATTCTGATTTGATTGTATTTAATACCGAAATCAAGAGCGACTATTTTTATACCATTCTGCGGGCCCGGTAAGTTCGAGAAGCCGGTTGCTGCAATGGGACTATTGTCTGCCCATCCATACGGTTCTTTGCAACTGACGTGTTTTACCATATCCTGGCCGACCAGTCCGGACCACTTTTGGGCGCGCGCTGTCAGAGAGGATGGATCAAGGTCTCGGGTCGACACGATACCTTTCATTGCTCCTGCCGTTCTGATATGCCTAACCAGTGCTCGAGTATCAAAACCTTCGACCCCAAGAACCTGGTAATTTTTGAGAAATTCAGCAAGTGTCTGATGCGATCTGAAGTTTGATGGAATGTCGTTATATTCCTTTACCAGGAATGCTTTTGGGTGTATTGAATCCGATTCCATATCTTCGGGATTAATACCGTAGTTGCCGATGAGCGGGTATGTCATGGTAACAATCTGACCGGTATAGGAAGGGTCAGTGAGGATTTCCTGATAACCGCTCATGGAGGTATTGAAAACAATTTCACCAACGGCTTCTCCCGGGCCAGTAAAAGAATGCCCTTCAAAGACAGTACCGTCTTCCAGGGCTATGAGTGCTTTCATTGAATGGTCCTTCTCTTGGACGGTTTGATGACCGTTCCGGTTTGGGTGATGCTCTTTTTTTGAAACGCGCTTGGTCAACATAGTGACTGCAATTGCTCGACAATCTGCCGCCATTGTTAGGGGCTTTGGACCATGC
>JABDPQ010000789.1 GCA_013042695.1 Desulfobacterales bacterium
CAACGAGGGCTGATGATCAGGCATCTGGTTATGCCAAACGATACCAGTGGCTCAGAAAAAATTATGGAATGGATAGCAGATAATCTGCCGAAGGACACCTATATCAATATCATGGCGCAGTTCAGCCCGCTCTTTAAAGCTTTCGAATACCCAAACCTATCTAGGCGCATAACCAGAGAAGAGTATGTCCGGGTCGTAAAGAAGGCAAAGGACCTGGGACTTGTAAACCTTGATATTCAGGGGTACTGGTGGCTGAAATTGTGACGGAAATAGACGGTAGCCTAAGGGCTTGCAGTGACCTACCCCACTCCGTCGGTCCAATCCTGAGGTAGTGAATTCAGAGTTCCTGAAAACCTTCACAAAGAAGATGGTTCTTGATATCTCTTCAAATTCCTATCAGCAATTCATTGCTCCCTGCCAAAAGATAACTTAACAGATATAATTTTCAGTTAGGCAACTAATAAAAAAGAAAAACCTTTGAATTGGTAACATTAAAGTGGCTGGCGAGCTTCAGCGAGTCGGCTGGAATGAATAGTTATACCTAAAATGTTTAAAGAAGTGGTGTTGCGAATTGTCAGGAATCCTTTATTGACACGTCAAGCAGTTTTACCGATTCATCAAAAGTCTTCCATCCATGTTGCAGCCCTGATGGTATAAAATATGATTCATTCGATGTGAGTATTCTGCGTTCTTTGCCTATATACATTTCTATTTTACCATCTACAACGATGCCACACTGATCATAGTTGTGGCTATGACCTCTATCTTCTTTTTCAGCTTCGATTTCCATGACAACCATAATTAAGTTATCGCCTATTTCGGCTTTACTTAATATTCCGGGTCTGAACTCTTCCAATCGTAATGTGTCTAAGTTCCAGAAAGCCATTTTAGAAATCCTTTAAAGATTTAAACATTGATTATAAGGTAAAATATCAATGAGAATGGACGACTATAATTGTTTTTGAGGGTAAGCCAAAGGGCATTGTACCAAGCCGTTGTGGATGAATCCAATGGCAAGGCTAACAACCAGGATATACTTTTGGCGTTTAGACTGTTCCTGTATTAATAGAAAAAATTGAAAACCAGGAATCGCTAGTAAATATAGTATTGGATTTTCGTATACAGTGATCATTCAGATTTATTGAATACATTATTATTGGTTGATATAAAGTACAGTTCTCCTATTGAGCTTTCTCAGGGTTTCTGTGCTGTTACTCCAAAGATAATTGCTTGCTCCAAATCCCCTGGTTGTAATTCTCTCAAATGATATGCCTTGTTGCATCAAATAGTCCTTGAGTACATTGGCACGTTTCCATGAAAGATTAAGATTATCCTCTGCTGCACCATGGGAATCAGTGTAACTCTTTATATCTATTGTTGACGATGATTTCTTTCGGAGAAAATCTACAATACTCTTTATCTGAGCCAGTGAGCTTTGAGGAATTTCAATTTCTTGATCATTGTAAAAAATATAAAGAGGATTACTGGGTAGTGCTGTCTGCTCAGCATTTTCAATTATATCTGTATTTTCAGCTGTTTCACCTTGCTTGCGTAGGTAAAGCACATTTTCCTCTTGAGGGCCAGTGTCAGCAGGGGGTTCTGCTATATCAGGTGATATCTCAACCTTATAGGATGTTGGTGAGATGATCTCCACAGTTGTTACAGATTTTTTAATTTCGTCATAAATCTGCTCATGCATGAGTTCCGATTCTGTTTTTTTATCGACACCCACAAGACCGGTGCGAATAGCAACTCGACTTAAATTTGAGCCAATCTCTTCTATTTCAATAGTAATGTTAGTATCATCATGCCGTTTGCTTTCAATTTTGGTCCTCAGTGCATCTTCCGATTTTGCAATTATCTCGAGTTCCTTTTTGTTCAATACTTTTATACAGGCATTGATGGTTTCCTGATATCCGGCGCTATAGGTTCTGGTTATTTTACCTGAGACATACGTGTAGGTTCCCGCTCCGGCTCCGGCAACGATAACAGCACCGCACCCACTCATCAGGCATAGCATGAGCATGAGCATCAAAATGGTATCAACAGCAAACGATGAGCATTTAGAGAAAAACTGAGAAATATACATAGCAAATCAGTGTTGTCTCATTATTTAATTCCACAATACAAGCTGCAAGGATGCAATCATTTCCCTCTCAAGAGCAAAAAGTAAAACATATAAATTCCGCCTCGAAAACTAGTTTAGCTTAAAACTTCTCAGAAATTAATACATCAAAATATGCAGTTTACCACTTTGAACTTACCTGTGGCGAACAACCTCATGAGAAAACGAGGAACGGTTTACCCCCCCAGCGTCGGGCTGACAGGCAAGAGAAAAGTGAGACACTTCAAGTGCTGGCATCAGTGACCAGGACGGTTCCTACCTGGCAGAATTCCTCCTGATATAAGGCTACGAAGCCCACGACTTCAAACGCCGCACCTCACTGATCACTATCGAGAAAGGACCGACACAAATAAAAATACCCTTTGTAAATATATAAAATTACAAAGAGTATCTAAACTGGCGGAGAGGGTACGCATCACCCGAAGAGAATATTATTATTTTTAAGGTGCCATATTCTCCTGTGCATCATTACCTTGGGCATTTCCTTTTTCGTCGCCGGTCTCGCCTTGGTCTACAGTCCCTACTCCCACATCACCGTGGTTTTTGTCTCCTCCAGCAAATACTGGAGAAACAGCCAAACTTAAAATAAAAACTAATGAAGCGAAAAATGCACAAATTTTTTTCATAACTACCTCCTTTTGATTTTAATCTATTCCATTTAATATCATATACTTAATCGTTTTATATGCTGATATTTCTGCTTGGTCTTCATGAATTTTTCTTTCAAAACATAAACGACCGAGCCATCAGTAGGTCACAAGTGAAGGGCATTTTTTTTAATTTGTAGAATATTGAGTCAGATTTTCAATCCGATCACTAGCCTCCTATGACAAGAAAATAGAATTTGTTTGGGAAGCATTACGCAGAAGTAACAAACATTCACAACCTAAATAGAATAAGGATGGTGAAACCTCAGTCACTGGGAAATGAGTTAGTTATTGCTAACGAATGGGTGTATGCCTGCAATAGATAGTAATAATTGCTATAAGATAATTGATGCTTCTTATCCATTGTGATTGGTGTACAGGTATAATCTAAGGTTGAGCCTCCAGTAGAAAATGCCAAGATTTGATTTGGCAATGTATATTGAATAGAAAAAAGCAGGGCGATGAACAACCCTGCTTCTACTTGATCACTATTGAAATTTACTCAAGGAATCTTCCAGGACACTTTACCAAATCCGACCCCTTGATAAATCCCTTCCATAGAAGCCTTAACAGTAGGACGGGGACCTATTTCAAATAAACCCTCAATACCAGCACACTCTCCAGTACCTCCAATTATTGTTAGTGTACCGCCAGTGGGCTTATTAACGCTATAATCACCTTCAACATCAACAACTACAAAAATTTGATCGCCATTAGGACGAGTAAATACCCCACCTCCGTTGCCTTTATATGTTGTTCCAATGACATGAGAAGTTCTAATGAGGCGATATGATGCAAATTCAAAAGGACTATTTTCAGGTGCACTGACGATTGCACCGATTTCATCCCAATTCACTTGCACCTTCCCCTCTCCTAACTTGATAGTTTGGGTGGTTCCGCTTTTGCCCATTTCATAGTCACCGCTGCCTTCTTTTGCCATTTCTGCATACGCAGATGTAGTGAATAAGATAAATGACAAAGCTGTTAGTAATTTGATGAATTGTTTCATTTGAGACCCTCCTCCAGTTCAGATTGCCGACGACAGGAAATCGTCCAGTAGAAGTTCAACACAGATCAAGAAATGAAAGGTAAGATCGAAATAAACTAATCACCGGAAACTACCCTGTAAACGGAATAATGTGGTTGTTAGGCAAAGTAGACCTTATCGCTGGCAATCCATTTTGGTGTGAGTGATCTTAATTCTGAGATGTTCCTGAAGCCAAGATAAATCCACAACCGTGGCGTCCGAGATAATTCCAGAGCCTGATCAGATAGTTTGCTTGTGGCTACATGTTCGATTTGGTTGAAACTGAATATCTAAATATTTCAGGTCAAATCGCGATTTCTACAATTAAATGCTTGCATTATTTTATGTTTTGCTGTTTTGTTGTGCAACTTCAATATATTATGAAGCCTAGGTACAACGATTTGCAACAGGAGCTTAAGGTTTGTGGCAATCATGAAATTGATAATCGTTTCTATGTATATTGGCTACGTGTCACTCTGGATGGCAATGGTTAAGCCGTATATTGCTCTTTTATACTGACTAGCGACCATGCTGCTATTTGGCATTGGGTTGGTTGGACTAGCAGGCATCCATTTGCGCAGGAAAAAGTAACATTTCTCTTCAGATATTTCTTTTTAGGCAGGGTTAAAAATGGCTCTGCCTTTGTCATTTCTGCATCCCAGATTCTTCCTGATATCTCTTTTATTGATGGACAGTAATTATCTTTGACTACAAACTGCTCCATTTCGGGGAAGATTATTAGGCAGGATTATTTATGAACTTAACAGGAAGGAGGTAAAATTTTCGAAATTGAACTAATCTCAGATATTTAAACTGGCAATATTAACGCTTGGGATCAGGTGCGTGGAGCGTCCCTTGCAGCTCGTTGTTATGCTTTGAATAGAATTTATCCTTCACTTGATATATCGATCATCAACTTTCCGATATGTCTTTTTGTTTCGAATTGTTTTTGTGCCTCGGGAACTTGGGGGAGAGGAAACGTATTTGTAACCACAGGAGAGACTTTTCCTGTCTCAATTCGTTTGATCAGGTTTGGAAAAACCGATTCGTCAAGAACAGTACAGCCAAACAAACTCAAATCTTTAAGGTAAAGAGTTCTGACATCCAACTCCACTAGCGGACCTGCAATAGCACCGGCAACGGCATACCGACCAAATGGCTTAAGCGCATCCAATAAACCCGCCCACTGCTTGCCTGCAACCAGATCAATTACAACA
>JABDPQ010000796.1 GCA_013042695.1 Desulfobacterales bacterium
TTTCGATCATTGATGTTGGTGTGTGGCGAACTGCCGTATATGCATTTAACACGATAACCGGCATGGACATGATGCAAACCGTTAAAATTTTCGAGGTCAAACCAATACCATAGGCAAAGGTAAGAAGGGGAATCAATGCCGCAAGCGGTGCTGACTGCAGGACAATAAATACTGGGGCGCCGAACCATTCGGCTTTCGCGTTAAGCCCCATGAATATACCGCAGGCAATGCCGAGAATTGACGAAATTATCAACCCGATGAGAAGGGGCTGAAAAGTAGCCGGATAGACTGAAACCATCGAACCGTCTGCTATCATTCCGCCAAGCGCAGACATTGTTTCCAGGAATGTCGGAAATGCCGGACTGATCGGTATGCGCCCGAGATATTCCCAAGTGCTGAAGGCAATCACGACCGACAAGAATCTTAAGGTCAATGGATGAATAAAAAAGGACGACATGGATATTCCTTGCTAAGATAGCATAAATGTTCAAAAACCATCCAATCGCCCGGCAAGGATTTCCCCGCCAGGCAACCAAATGATTATTTATCGTTTATTTTACGCCTAACTTGGCTTTTGCTGCATCCAGCGGTGCAAGATACCAGTAGTCTTCGACCTTGAGATCTGCCGCAGGACCCTCCATTTGCCCAGCATCAACATAAAATTTAAAGTCAGCTTTTGCAGCTTCTACACCACCACCCATGGGATCATAAAGACCGCCTTCAACTGCTTCCGCATAGTAGGCATCAACTTCCATCAACAATTCCTTGGGAATGTCAGACAGCAGACCGCGTGCTTTGCGCTCTTTATCCAAGATTGTCGGATCCTTGCTCATCTCCTGCCAGGTTCGGAGAAGTTCTTCGACGAGGATGGCAACACTTTCTTTATTTTCCTTCAACCAGTCAAGGTCAGCGAAAAGGACTTCATCACTCGCAGGATCAGTGATCCCTGGTAATACATGAAATTTATCTCCGGCTTTTTCCATCAGGATATTCTTGTTTGACAGGTCGACAATCGTTGCATTTATCTGCCCTTTCATCATACCGATGATTCTATTTTCGGAGCCTGGGACATAACTGCGCTGTCCAAGGGTTATACCTTCACGCTTAATGATAATATCTCCAATAGCCTCAGTGCCGGTACCTCTTGCATGAAAGGTGAAAGGCTCGCCATCCAGATCCTGCCAGGTTTTATACTTATTCGCGGCTACCGGGAAAAAGACGAGCTTGCTTAACTGGAAGAAGTTCCGGATTGGAACCTTGCTTTTTTGGATGATGGCATACGGCGTACCAACTGCGATATCCATCTGCGCACCCATTACAGCCTGAATAGCAAGCTGCTCTTTGGCAAAAGCTGTCATTTCATAGTCCAATCCACGATCTTTGGCGCGATCAAGCGCGACAAGAAAGCAGAGCGTTTCAACAGATGCTACATCGCCCAATGCGATTCTGACTTTGCCAGCAGCCTGGACGTTGACGCTAATACTAAACACAACCAGTAAGGTCGCAATCAAGATTGAAATTCGTTTAATAAGAACGTTCATTTTCATACCTCCCGTGATTTTAGATTTACAGTAAGTCTTTGTTCTTGCCGCCTTCACCAGTGAAGCCGACAACGATTAGAGCTCCTCCTCCAACGCAGCACAATCATTTGCATGAACCTCCTTTTGCAATGGGTGATTGCCGGGTCCGGTCGTGCCTGTCCCAACATGATTTGAACCTTCAGGACCATTCTCGAAAGTCAGTCTGAGATCAAAAGGTCCCAGGGTATTTACCGCCGTCAATCAGCAGATTCTGGCCGGTGATGAAACCGGCCTGATCGCTGCAGAGATAGGCACACAAATTCCCTAATTCTAACGGGTCGCCGAAACGGCCGGCTGCAACGGCCGCAGTGCGAATCGCCTTCATCTCCTCGTAGGTCCGGTTTTGGACTTTAGCCAGCGCCCGGGTATTTTCTTGGTGTCGCCCGGTATCAAAATCTCCCGGCAACAGGTTGTTGATAGTTACGTTATGCTTGGCCACTTCCCGGGAAGTGCCAGCGACAAAACCGGTCAACCCCGCCCGGGCACTGTTCGACAGGCCGAGAATACTGATCGGGGCCTTCACCGCGCTTGATGTGATATTGACAATTCTGCCAAATTTCCTGGCGATCATTCCATCAACGGTCTCCTTGATCATGAAGACAGCACCAAGCATGTTGTTATTGAGTGCAGCTAGCCAGGCCTGACGATCCCAATCACGAAAGTTGCCCGTCGGTGGACCGCCTGAATTATTGACAATGATGTCAGGTTCCGGGCATGCTTGCAACACAGCTGCCCGGCCTTCATCACTATTAATATCCGCTGCCACGGGAATAACTTTGACACCTGTCTCAGAGCCGATCTCCTTTGCTACCGCCTTAATATTGACTGCGGTACGGGCAACGATTGTTACGTCGACTCCCTCGCGTGCCAACGCCAGAGCGCACGCTCTGCCTAATCCAGCACTTGCGCCGCCGACTATTGCTTTTTTTCCTGCTATTCCTAAATCCATAATCCTCTCATCCTCCTTGGTATTTCCCGACTAGTCGATTCTGGCTTATTGGCCTGCCTGTTTATGCAAGATTTCAGTCATTATTTCGGGTGATGCGGTATTGAGCTGCACCATATAATTCTGCATAGCTTTCATGGTGTTCTTCTTCTGTGTGGTCATCAGCTTGTCGGCGCGATCCGGGTCGGCTGTCGATAGCGCCTCTATGATCTCATCATGTTCCCTGATTGCGCTCGCGGCCCGCTCCGGAACAAAAGAAAAGATACTTGGCCACCTCTCAAAGGAATCCCAAAGATCGGCAATCATCTTGTAGAGACGGGGGTATGGAGCAACTTTATAGATGCGCAGATGAAATTCCTTATTGAGCCGGGCAAGCCTTTCGTAGCGGTCTTTCTTTACCGCCTCTTTCATTTCATCATTTTTCTTTTTCAGCCAGACAAGATCGTTCTTGCCGATAAAGGGTATAGCCAGCCTGGTTGCAAGAGCCTCCAGAGAAATCCGGATCAGGTAAATTTCCGAGAGATTCCTGTTGTCGATTCGAGACACCATGGCGCCGGCATGCGGGGTGAAAGTCACATAACCATCACTTTCCAATCGCCTGATCGCTTCTCTGACCGGGGTTTCACTGATACCAAAAGTTTTGGCCAGACTGGCCATAATGAGCTTCTGGCCTGGTTTCAAGGTTCCCTTGATGATCCCCTGCCGCAGCTTCTCGTAGACCACAAGGTTCTTTGTTTTAACGCCTCTGGACATATCCACTTTCCTCCACGGATATCATATAGGATATCACGCTAAATCCTATATGATATCTTTTAATATTCTATAGGATTTGGGATGTCAAGGAAAATCCAGTCAACCTCAATATCATCTTCCAGGGTTTATGGGTCATGACTTATTTACACTCGTAATGCCAATAATAGCTTTACAAGCAACGTCAACAAGATACAGATAGTTAGTAGTGCAAGGGAGAGACAAAGGAGCGTGTTCTTCATCATCTATAGAGCATATGGTAACAACGAAGTTACTCCTGTGCTATCCAGCAC
>JABDPQ010000797.1 GCA_013042695.1 Desulfobacterales bacterium
TGACACCGCTTCTCTATGGTATCAATTTGCATGCCGATCTTTGCAAAGGTGAGAGTTTATGCGGCGCCTGCCTTGATGTCTGCCCAGTAAAAAACGATCTGCCACGGATGTTGCTGGCATTGAGAAATAAGCTTGCCTACGGCGACCCTGACTGGCAGACCAAGCCTCATAAACCTGGCGAGGCCATGGCATTCAAGTTTTGGTGCATGCTGGTAACCAGCGGTGCACTTTATCGACTTGCACTGGCTACCTTTTCTATCGTCCAGCGGCCTTTTATAGGTAAAAACGGCATGATTGCGAAATTGTTCGGTCCTGCTGCTGCCTGGACCAAAGATCGCGACGTGCCGCCGCTGGCAAAAAAGTCATTTCGTAACCGTTGGCAACAAAGAAAAACCAAACTGCCGCTGATTAAAGGCGATGAGGACGATGATGGCCGAGGCCAATGACTTTACAGCAGATATCCGTTCGGCGCTGGGCTTTTCGTCCACGGATAAAAGAGACCCGGGTCAGTTGCCGACCCTTTTTTCAAGCACGGCTATAGATGGGGTGCTCGACCGTATTTATTCCCGAACCATTGAAGAAAAACGGCTGCTGGTGGCGCAGTTTAAGGAACAAGCAGCACCTCTCAAGCTCATTGTTCACGAAACAGCAGGCTTCAGCGGTGCCGCCAGAATCGTTGCTGATATCATCAACGATTCGAGTCCGGAATTTGGTGAAGCGCAAGAGATCATCCTGCATGACCATGCCGATATAGCCGCACTTCAACTAGCAATCAAAGATGATTCCGGGATCGTCTATCATTGCACCTCGCCGACAGATCCAGCAATTCGTCAGAAGACCATTGCCTCCTATATCGGCATCACCGCTCCGCAATGGGGGGTTGCCGATACAGCTACGGTGCTGCAGGTCACCAAAACGGGTCAGCCAAGGTCGACCTCACTGGTTCCATCAATTCATATTGGTGTGTTGCGTCTTGAAAACATGCTGGCTGATCTATCCGAGCTCTATGCATTACTGAAGCAGAACCCGCCGGATTCTTCCTATGTCTTTATTTCCGGCCCGTCCAAAACTGCCGATATCGAATCGCAGCTGGTCCATGGTGCCCATGGCCCGAAGGAAATGCATATTGTGGTAGCCGAGGTGTAGATAGAGTAGCGGAAATAACCATGCTAAGGATCTCCAGAATACTCTACGCGACCTGCGGTGCAAGGGAAGCAACGCTGGGACTCCTCCTGTTGGTCAAAACCGTTTACTTGGGTTTATTACTCGTTCTTAGTGGGTGGACCGATAGGCTATTTTAAAGAATAGTTCTGCTATCGACAATGGTGCGACCAGCCTTCTTTCTCTCTGATCCCACCTCAATATCTACTGCGCTCTATTTTTCCATAAGTCCTTCTATTCCTAACTCATCGCATATGTCACACTGCTATTGTAAACTGCCTGAATGGTACTATATTATGGTCTGCTGAAATATTTTGAATGACCTGTAATAGCAAAGATACAGCAATGAACACTGACGAGTTTCCATTTGGAAAGCATGTATTTGCAGATGGAGCTGTAAACTCTTAGATAGTAGCAGTTAGCTTTCTCGTGTGAAAGAGAATTTGCGAATAAGTACAATTTGATTGAATCTGGCTGAAGCTTAACAATTAAACAGAGGAGGGAGAACCATGGGAATGATGCAAGAATTCAAAGAGTTTGCCGTAAAGGGGAACGTTGTTGATATGGCCGTAGGTATTATCATTGGAGCGGCGTTTGGTAAAATTGTCTCATCATTTGTTGGTGATGTTATTATGCCGCCCATTGGCGTTATTTTGGGCGGTGTTGATTTTTCCAATTTAGCGATAATCCTAAAAGAGGCTGCTGGTGATGTTCCGGCAGTGGTTATTAGTTACGGAAAATTCATCCAAACAATGATTGATTTTACCATTATCGCATTTGCAGTATTCATGGCAATTAAGGCAATTAATGCACTCAAGAAAAAAGAAGAAGAAAAGCCGGAAGCGCCGCCAGAGCCTTCAAACGAAGAAGTTCTGCTAAGCGAAATAAGGGATTTACTCAAGCAGCAGAAGTAACGCGCTTATATTTGAGATGTTTTGAACAGAAGGGCTCAGCGCCATAAGTCTTCCGCAAACATCTGCTCAAGACTGCTTTAAGATCGTTGGATCAACAGTTTAGACCAACGGTCAACGGTGTGTCATTGTTAATACCCCATTTTGTCAGGAATGACCCCCCGCACCCCTCCTTTTGGTTTGGGGGTGTCTCCGTATCGTCTGGGAATTAAATGGATATGACAGTGGAAAACGCTCTGTCCTGCCGACTCTCCGCAATTCATGCCGATATTAAAACCTGAAATTGTCGGGTCATTCTCTTGTACCTTTTTTCGTACTATCTCAATTAGATGGTCTGCGTCTCGTCTTTCACTCTCAATCATCGTGAAATAATCACCTGAATGACGTTTAGGAATAATAAGCAGGTGTCCATCAGAGACCGGATAACCGTCCTCTATGGCAAAGACGCTTTGATATTCCTCCACAAGGTTTTCTTTGGCATTATCATAACAGAAAGGACAGTCCGTCTGTTGTTCTGCACATGCTTGATTATCACGATTATTATCTATCATTTCTGGCTCCTTTTCACCCTTAGTTATCTATGGTATAGAGGGAGTTGCCTATAAAATGGCAACATCAAGCAATCATACAGCAAAAAAAGCCATCTTGTTTTCTGAATCCCTGCAGCTCGTGCATGCATGAGTAATAGTAGGAGTCGTCGAGGTTTTCTCGATTCATTTTAAAGTTTTCCTAAACAGGATTCATCCAGGGGAGGTCGGGAGTGAGTTGGTTTGATTATGGTTTTATTCTGATGGCATATATCGTTGCTTCCGGCATAAAGGGATTAACGGGACTGGGATTTTCCACATCATGCTTGCCAATTCTTGCACTTAGACTCGACCTGAAAGTTGCTATTCCCCTGGTAATTATACCCTCTATTGTCAGCAATGTGACACTCATGATACAGGCCGGACGCTTTCGTGAAGTGGTGCGGCGCTTTTGGCCCCTTTATGTAGCAACCATTCCTGGCCTATTGGTTGGTTTGTTTATCTTAATATCGATTAATGTTGACGTTGCACGAGCAATCCTTGGGCTTGTGTTGGTCGCTTACACGCTTTTAGCCTTAAGCAACAGGCCATTCAGTTTATCAGGGGGCTGGGAACGGAAACTTAAAATAGTCGTTGGTTTGAGCACCGGTTTCGTTAATGGTTTGACCGGATCCCAGGTAATGCCAGTTCTTCCGTACCTGATGTCGCTTAATTTGCATAGAGGGGTATTTGTGCAGGCAATCAACATTTCTTTTACACTATCAAGCATTGTTATGCTCTTCAGCATGAACCACCTGGGCTATATGACTGCAAATACGGTTTGGATCGCGGTGATTAGTCTTGCGCCGGTACTGGTAACTGTTCATGGTGCTGGAATATTACGGAACCGCCTTTCTGGGACATTGTATCGAAATCTCATATTAATTTTTTTGCTGATTATGGGAGCCATACTTTCAGTAAGGTCTTTTCTCTAAGTGTTGAAGCAGTGCAGGTCTGCCATGGGCTTATGTCAGGATCAATCGAATTCCTTCAGCTTCGAGAAATTTTTGGGTCTTGCTGCATACTGGTGCGTTGGTTTTCAAGACAACGACCATTGCTGGTCGAACATGTTTGATTTTCTTTACCTTCTCAAGAACCTTCTTGCCATCTGCCATGATAATTCGGCTCTTTCGATCAATCAGTAAAGCAACGGTATAAGGGTCAATCTGCTCGATAATTGTTCTGGCAGGTAAGCCATATTCTTTAGGATCCTGCAGTTTCTTCATTACACCTTCGTCAGCATTTTTTCCAGTACAGCATAGGGAACTAGTTACTGCTTGAAAAAAACATCCTTTGAGGCACCGCAAATTGGACAGCTCCAATTCTCCGGCAACTCTTCAAATGGCGTTCCGGCAGAGATTCCCTCGTCAGGATCACCGGAGACAGGGTCATAAACATAGCCACACAGGGGGCATATATATTTTTCCATTAAACTTCCTTGTTCTCAAAATTATTAGATTCTCAGCGAGCAACTGCAGCAAATTTTTATAGTCAATCCTGTTTTTAATAGACAAGGTATACTCCACCTT
>JABDPQ010000800.1 GCA_013042695.1 Desulfobacterales bacterium
GTTATGCACAGCTCAGCTACTGCTTTCCTGTTGGGTTATAATTATTCCTATACATCCTAAACCAATCATGCTAAGGTTTCCGGGCATTTAGGCAGTACCAACCCGGATACCGATAAGAATTCACCCATGTTCTATCCACGTAACTCTCCTGTCTCTGTCGTTATCACTGATCAAAGGCTTACTATTAAATACGTTAACACTGGATTTGAAAAGGCAACGGGATATCTCTCTGGTGACGTGCATGGTAAACATCTGTCTATTCTGGTATTCAACCCAGAGCACCGAGACATGATGACACGTGCAGTTGAACATAGTTTGCTCGGGGAACCATGGCAGGGGCAGGTGAAGTACCAGACCAAAGATGGTGACACGCGGGTGGTAGATGTGGTCACCTCTGCCATTTTCAATAGCGGTGACCAGGTAACTAATTTTGTGGCCGTGTCTCGCGATATCACCTATGAGCTTGAACTTCAAAGCCAGTTAGTCAACGCCCAGAAACTCAAGGCACTTGGGCGACTTTCCGAATCGATAGCACATGATTTTGGCAACCCGCTCATTGGCATCCGTGCACTTCTGAAGGATTTTGATCAGCGGCTTGAACTAAATCAGCAGGATACCCATTTACTGGAGATTGCCGTATCCGAATGCAATAGAATGCAGACCCTTATCGGCAACTTCCAGCATTTCTACAACTCCAAGAGAACGTTCTCCACACCTTGCGATATTAACGAAGTACTTAACCGGCTGGTCTTCTTTATGCAGAAGACATTGTTGACTAACAATATTACTACCGTCATTGATCATACACCAAATCTTCCGCCGACCAAGGGCCGTGTGGACCAGCTGGAGCAGGTCTTCCTGAATATTATTCTTAATGCTGTTGATGCCATGGCCGACCAAGGCGGCACACTGACAATCGCCACCTATAGTGAAAAGGATAGTATCTGCGCTGCCATCAGCGATACTGGTCAAGGCATGGATGAGCAGACAATGCGTCAAATTTTTGAGCCGTTTTATTCAACCAAACCCGAAGTTGATGGAACAGGCCTCGGACTATCCGTATCGTATGGTATCATCTCCGCTCACAACGGAACCATTACCTGTCGTTCAACGGTAAGCGAGGGTACCACATTCAAAGTATTTCTTCCCGTTGAAGCACATACCGTTTGATCAACTGAAGGCCAGGTAATCACTCACTTGTTTATTGGCACCTCTGCAAGCTCACACGCTGTCACCGTATAGACGTTACCGTCCACAAACCAGCGAATATTGACATCCCACAGTATCATGCCAAACACTGATCTTCTGCCTCGCTGACTGGCAGGCCGGGGGTCCAATTGCAGAACTTGCTGTATGAGAGCAGTAAGGTGCCGCTTTGTTTTAGATTCATAGTCTTGGCAGAAAGCCGCTGGATCTGGAAGAAAATCGATCTGAACAACGGGGAAATCTTCTTGCAGCCAACCATCGCTTGCACCTGCAGGACAGTCGCAATACGGAACGTAAGGTTTTATATCAATGACCGGAGTACCATCAAGCAAATCAACACCACCCAGTTGCAGCACAACCGTGCCGGCCGCCGTTGAAATTCCCTGCAGCCTGACAACCGAAAGTCCAAGGTGATTCGGCCTGTGCGGACTCCTTGTCGCCAGTACTCCTCGGCGTTTCCGGCCGCCGAGGCGAGGAGGACGAACTGTCGTTTTCCAACCCTCCGCAACGCTTTGATGAAATACAAATTGTATCCATATATGGCTGAACTCCTCGAGTCCCTGTACCATTTCTACCCGGTTGTAGGGTGGATGAAGCTCAAGCTTTGCCCGGGCAGCTGGGGCAAGCCCGGATTGGCGAGGGACACCAAATTTTTCAGGAAAACATGAGGTGATAACCCCAATAACATCGAATGCTTCAAATTGCTTTTTTTGCATTGCTGGTAGCCACCGAACATGAGCACAATTTTGCTCGCTCACAAAGATTAATCATAGCCAAAGTCTCACACGTCTTTGTCACCATTGCCTGCCGCACTGATCACCATAATAAGTTGACGCTCAAGTCTATACACGCTAACGTAACATAAAATGACCAATGGGAGGTATTATGCTGAAGCGTTTTACCATATCGATGGATGAAAAACTGCTCGATGATTTTGACAACTATATCAGGCAGAGAAAGTATGTTAACCGGTCTGAAGCAGTTCGCGACCTCATTCGATCCGCATTCGTTGAAACAGAGTGGCAGACAGACAAACAGGTAATGGGCGTGATATCAATGGTATATGATCATCACCAGCACCAGCTCCAGGAGAAAGTCACTGAAATGCAGCATGATTATCACCGACAAGTTGTTTCGACTACCCATGTGCACATGGATCATCACAACTGCCTTGAAGTCATTATTGTTAAAGGAAAAGCCGACTCGGTCGCTGAACTTGCAGACAGGCTCAGTTCTCAGCGCGGTGTGAGAAATTGTAAGCTGGCAATGAGTACAACCGGTAAAAACCTATACTGATCAAATTCAAATAAACGCGCTTTTTTCATGACAAACAACCCCACATACAGTAATCACCAGCAGGTATAACCATAACCTGACTGCAGTTTGACTGAAAAAAGATACTCTTATCACGGTGGGTTTTATAATCAGGAACCAGAGCAGTTGATCCTGACTGAATAAATAGTCAGCAAATCATGAGGAAACAACGATGAAAATCTGCATCAGAACAGAGAGAACGTCTACTCTTTTGTTAATTATATGTATATGCCTGTTTGCTACTCTTCTGCTCAGCCAGCCATCCTCTGCCAATTTCAGTATGATCATTCCCTCTGCCAACCAAGTCGCAGAAGAAAACCCTATGATAGATATCACCCTGTCCTTTTCCCGTCCTTTTGAAAAGATCGCCGCCGACCTTGAATGGCCTAAAACAGTCCTTGTTGTTAATGGTGACCAGAAGCAGGACCTCAAAGGAACACTGCTGGAGACCAATTTTCTGGATCATCAGGCTTGGAAACTCCAGTACCAGCCAAAACTGCCCGGCATCTATTGGTTCACAATGGAATCATCTCCTCAATGGCAGCAAACAGAGGATCAATTTATTATCTACTTTACCAAAACGGCTATCTCAGTATTTGGTGGCGATGAAAATTGGGGCAACCCGATCGGTGTGCAAGCAGAGATCCTTCCTCTGCTCCGACCATATGGCAACTATGCCGGCAACACCTTTGCTGGCACAGTCCTTTTGGATGGTACCCCGGCTTCGGGGGTAGAAGTAGAAGTGGCGCATTACAACGAGCAAAATTGGGCCCCAGCTTCAGCCGCCCATATCACCCAGGTTGTCAAAACTGATGCAAACGGCACCTTTATTTTTACCTGTCCACTCCCTGGTTGGTGGGGGTTTATGGCTCATGTGTCGAGCGATGTGAAAATCAAAGACCAGGATGACAATGAAAAACCGGTGGAGGTACGAACCACGATCTGGGTTTATTTTGACCCAAACCCATTTATCGGGCAATAAAAGAACCAACAAGAGGTCTGATGGATGTGACAGTGCGATTGCTTCACACACACCGATAACTCGCCCGCCGACCCTGGTAAGCAGCCTGTTTAAGTAGGGCAGGCGCTCCCCACCACAGAAATACGCTTATTATCGGTGCCAGATATGTCCACAAACATCTGCTGTTTTATTTCTCCGCATGGCTTTGGACATGCAACCCGCACCATTGCAGTTCTTGAAGCGCTTCATAAGCTCATTCCAGACCTCCATGCCAATCTGTTCAGCACGGTGCCGGAATCTCTTTTCAATCCTATGTCCCTCCCCTACACATACTGTCAAGTCACTACAGATATTGGACTGATCCAGACAACAGCCTTGTCGGTCAGCACGAGTCTTACCAGGCAAGCTCTTGATAACGTGACACCGTTCGCACCAGATATTATTACTCAGTGCGCGGCTGCATGTAAATCTGGTCGGCTGATAATGTGCGACATAAGTGTGCTCGGTATCATCATCGGCAAGAGACTTGGTATTCCATCGATTCTGGTGGAAAACTTCACCTGGGACTGGATCTATTCAAGACTCTCTGAGCCTGCACCGGCACTGGCTCGTTTTAGCGATTACTTTTCCAGGCTATACCAAGAGGCAGACTTCCACATTCAAACTGAACCTGTCTGTCGGCCTGTTCTCTGCGACCTCACCTCTTACCCGATTGCCCGATCAATCAAATCTTCTGCTGCTAAGACGAGAGCCGCTCTTGGAGCCCGGGGCCGCAAGATTGTCTTAATAACCATGGGGGGGATACCGCTTGAGCTGCCATTTATGTCTCAACTGAAAAATTACCCTGAATATCTGTTTGTCCTTGCTGGTCAGAGAAAACAGGGAAATTTCAGCGGTAATGTCCTGATGTTGTCAAACGATAGTAGGTTTCATCATCCGGACTTAATCAATGGTGCACATCTGCTGGTATGTAAAACGGGGTACTCGACTATCGCCGAGTGTGCACAGACGACTACTCCTGTCTGTGCCGTCAGTAGATCCGATTTTGCCGAGTCCGCAGTACTAGAAAAATTTATTAGACAATTATTGCATGGAACCATACTTGGGCAGGACGAATTTAACAGCGGCAGCTGGCTCTATAAGCTGCCCCAACTGCAAACGAAAAGATCACGATTTTCTAAAAATGGTGCAGATCAGGTCGCCTCTTTCCTTGCTCAGCTCATCTGATCAAGAATGAAGTTCAGCCTTAAAAACTACGTATGCCAATCCACTACCGTCCAGACAACAATCTCAGCCGGCTTTTGTGCTATTCTCTGAGGCGCTATGAACTTCATTTTGCGGCCTGTCTGAACAATGAGGCACAGCAGGTGGCCCAGCGAGTAGCATCGCTGCGATTGTCATTTTCATCCTGGGAAGAAGGTGCCTCTTACCATCGAGAAATTTCTGTTCTAAAACGACCATTCTTTGCAATAAACTGGTGCGCTCTACGACTGGTATACCCTTTCTATTCGGGTAGCTCTTGTCGACAAGTTCCTGACACCTGAAGCACCCTGGAAAGCGCAGAATTTTACCATCTGGTCGAATCATCGTAGCCGGTACTCCATGGGTTCTACACACCATAAGTCGATGCCCATATAAGATACACAGCCCGGACTCATTCAGCGGGCACATAACACCTGGGATTTCACCTCTAAGCTGAGCAGACTCGCACCTACTTTCGTATGCAGCCGCCTTTTTGAGTATGAGTCTTTGCTGCTCAGTCGGCAACTGGTTCATGCCCTGCCAAAGGTAACCCCACTCAAGATAGGTATGATGCTGGAAATAGGAATCACAGCAATTATCAGAGCAACCGGTGCAGGTGAGTTGAAGCTGATTGGCAACAAAATCATACGCCTGTTCCATTTCCTCGTAGAGTTGTTTGATTTGTCCTGCCAAAAGCGGTGTTAATAGTAGTTTCAACTCGTTTTCTCCTCAAAACATTGTACCTGGTAAATCCATATATCCGGGTGAAGGTCTCTCCAGGCGGAATGAGACAGACCCGCTTTGATGCAAAGGTGTTCCAGAAACTGCACGGGGTCGGGTAATTGCTCCCAAACCTGGGGCAGAAATGTTGCCCGCGCCTTTTTCGATTGTAGGATAACACCATCAATACCAGGCTGCAGTTTATCGACAAGGTCATTGCCATTCTGGTAGGACAGCTTGGCAGGCAGTGTCAAGATTGAGATATCAATCGTTATTTCAAAAAATTCATCAACACGCAAAGGAGAAAAACGATAATCATTGAAAGCAGCACTTAAAGCATTTCGGCTCACCGATTCGAGTATTGTCCCTGATGGTTCGAGGTTACCGATGCAGCCGCGCAATTTTCCCTCTTTCTTGATGGTGACAAACGTTCCGTTTGCATTCTGCAGCACATCGCCATCAAGCCCAGCCTGGTCTATTATTTCTGTTGTACCAAGCCGGAAGCCTATTGTCTCACGGGCCAGCCTCAACAATCGGTTTCCTAAGGAACTGCTGAGATAGTTTTCCATTCTGGTCATCTCGTCTCAAATCATTGCCAGTCGATCCCAAGCATCAAACAGTTTATGCCACTGCCAATACCAAGCATTGCTCCTTTCTGTCCAGGCCCGAACGCCCCTTGCTCTATTGCCATGGCCATGGTGATAGGAGCGGAAACCGAACCGACATTTCCTAAAAATGGCAATGTCTCAAAGTTTCTTGTAATATTAAGGTTCAGCCGGTCAAATAAGAGCTTTGCATGGGCCGTCCCAACC
>JABDPQ010000809.1 GCA_013042695.1 Desulfobacterales bacterium
TAGAAATCATGATAAATGCGAACGTACCATCCTCCTTCGTTCCCTGCTACGGGGCGCCCTACACCAATGAAATGAACAATTCCCGCGGCTGCGGCACAAATTGGCCCACCGGATGTTTCATATTCCAGGCCGGGTGTCAAACCGTCTTCAATCGTTGCTTGGAATGTCCGGGTTTGACTCACCGGTTCTTGCAAATTTGGATTTGTTTTATTGGCAAGTAATTTTTGGGGGAGCGTTTCTCTGGTATGAATTTGCGGATCATATTTTCTGAGAAACCAACCCTCAATCGGCCGAATGTATTCGCTATTGGCAGATTCCTTCTTGGTGCTGGCGAGGGATATTATAGGTAGGATAAAGAGGCCTATTATGATTGCCATGAAGCATTGGGGAAATCCGTTGTGTCTTTTCATAGCTGGAGTCTTAACGATTCTATTTTGATAGCCCCATAGCCTTTTCCTCTTCCGTTATGCAGGCATCCAGAATCGGGATTGCCTCGTCGATTTCTTTCTTTCTAATTATGAGCGGAGGCGCAAACTCCAGGGCCATTCCCATGGTTTTGACGAGTAAGCCTTTTTGTTTTGCTCGGGTGATGATGCTCATCAGGTTTTCAAACGGAAATGGGGTACGGGATTTTTTGTTGAGCGTAAAGTCGATGGCCAGCCAGAGACCGGTCCCGCGCACTTCACCTACACTCGGGTGGTGTTCAAGTGTTTTCAGGCCGTCAAGAAAGTAGCGGCCCATTTTCTCGCTGTTTTCGATAAGGTTTTCACTCTCAAGAATTTCGAGATTTTTCAGGCCCACCGCGCAGGAAACCGGGTGGTTACCGTAGGTATGCAGGTGGTTTAACAATTCGATCGACTCAATGACCTTGGTTGAACAGCCAACCGCTCCCAGGGGCACATAACCGCTGGTAAGGCCTTTGGCCATGGTCATGATGTCCGGTTGAACATCATAGTGTTCGGTGGCAAACATCCGTCCGGTGCGGCCAAACCCGCAGATCACTTCGTCTATGACCAGTAAAATGCCATACTGGTCGCAGATTTCCCGAATCAGCGGCCAGTATTCAGCGGGTGGTTTATAAGCGCCAAAGCCCTGTTGAATAGGCTCACCGATGAACATGGATATCTGTTCCGGTCCTTCAAATTCAATCATGCGTTTAAGCTCCCGGGCGCATGCCAAGTCACAGGCGGGATAGTTCAGGTTGTGGGGGCAACGATAACAATAGGGCGATTCGATAAAGGCAGCACCCGGGGCCAGCGGTTCCATTAGCTGGCGCATGGGCATGACAATCCCCAGAGCCCGGACACCGATGCCGCCAACCCCATGGTAGGCGCCGCGGCGGGACATAACCTTAAATCGTCCCTGGTCGCCGCGATAGTAATGGTAATGCTTTGCGAGCTTCATGGCGGTTTCCACCGCCTCGGAGCCATCACATTCGAAAATAAAGCGTTCGATTCCCGGTGGCGTAATTTCAGTCAGTTTATCGGCTAATTTCATTGCCGGGACATTGGCAAAGCCCATTGGTGTGAAATAGGCCATCTGACACATCTGATCATAACCAGCCTGTGCCAGTTCCTGGCGGCCGTAACCGGCATGAACCGGCCGGGTGCCCCCGGCTTCAAGATCGATATAACTGTTGCCGTCCTGGTCAAAAACGCGCACCCCTTCTCCTTTGACAATGACGCTGATACCCTTGTGTACATCTTTTCTGCCGGTCCGATGCAGCATCAAATGAGAAGTTTGATCCAATTTCTTGATGGGTTCGGTCATTGCTGATCCTCCTTGATGTAAGAAATCCCCTTCCGAATTCTGCTACGAAATTACCAGTGGACGGCTTGGCGCTGTTGTGGTAGCGAGCGAGTTGCTCGGTAAACCGTTTTTGACAAAAGCTCTAAACCGCAGACTCAATTGCTTTTTTAACCTTTTCCTTCGTCATCGGGAGCCTGTATACCCTGGCACCGCAGGCGTCAAAAATGGCGTTGGCCAGTGCTCCTCCCATAGTGATAATGGCCGGTTCGCCGCCTCCTTGCGGGGCTGATTCCACGTTATCAATGATCACTGTCTCGATTTTTGGAAGCCATGAGAACCGCGGAATATCGTAGGTATCGAAGTTGCGATCAAATATCTCGCCATTATTGAATCTGAGCTCTTCAGAAAGGGCGTACCCGAGCCCCATGGTAATGCAGCCTTCCATCTGGATGACAGCACCTTCAGGATTGATGCACAAGCCCATGTCTTGAGCGCAAACGATGCGATTGACGGTGACTTCTCCTGTTTCTCGGTCAACATCGACCTCGGCCATGGTAGCAACCCAGGTATTAGCGTCGATACCGCAGGCGATGCCTCGGCCCATACCGCTTGGTGCCGGTTTACTTTGCCAGTCAAACCTCTCTGCCGCCGCAGTGAGCACGTTTTTCATTTCTTTCTTGTTGAGATTTGCGAGACGAAACTCAAGCGGATCGATCCCGGCCTTTGCAGCCATGATGTCGATTTGCGATTCACGGGCAAATGTATTGGTGTTGTTCCCAGGAGCGCGCCATGCGCCCACCGCAAAAGGATGAACTCCGGGTGGGACGCCCCAGAGCTCGCCGTGCGATGCAGTTTGGTGATTTGGTATGGTATAAAAGTGCTCTGCTCCCCGATTGCCGGCAAAATAGACGTGATAGTCCCAGAAGCTTATGTGGCCCTTGCTATCCACTCCGGAGCGGATTTTCACTACCGCCGCCGGCCTGAACGAGTCATGGAAAAATTCGTCTTCCCGGCTCCAGGCCACCTGAACTGGCCGGCCGGTAAGTCTAACCAGTCGCGCGGCCTCCACCACCTGCAAATTGCGGGTTTTACCGCCGAAACCACCACCAACATAGGGTGAGATAACGCGCACATTCTCTGATGGTATTCTAAGCTCCCTAGCGGCTTCTTCCTTGGCTGAAAATGGCGTCTGGCTCGAAGGCCAGACAGTGGCTTTGTTTCCCTTAAGATCTACCGTAGCAGTATGAGGCTCCATTGGAGCATGAGCAACGTAGCCGTCAAGAAATGTCGAATCTACCTGTATTTTGGCTTTCTCCATACCGGTTTCGATGCTCCCTCCTGTATCGATAGTAGATCCCGCCGGTGCAATCCTCAAAAGGTGGTTGAATATCGATTCATTGTCTATTCCTGATTCTGACCGCTTGTAGGTTGCCTTTATCCTGCTGAGTGCTGCATCGGCAAGGTCCCATTTCTCATGCAGAACTGCGACCATTTCTCGGTCTTGCACGACAAGAACTCCCGGCATCTTTTCGGCTTCAGTCGTGTCAACCGATATCAGTTGTGCTCCGTGTGCCGGGGGCCGCAGTATGCGGGCGTAGAGCATTTCTTCAAGCTGGATGTCTCCTGCGTACCTGGCCTTTCCGGTAACCTTCTCCATGGCGTCAGCACGCAGTTTGGGATGGTTCATGAGCTTGAATTCGGAAGGGTTTTTCACTGCTATGGGGCCTGACACATGATGCTCAATGCGCTTGCCACGGGTCAGATCACTGTAGGATAAACGGTTCGCGGAGTGGGATTTTTCGTAGATTTCACCCAACTCTACCAGTAGATTTTCCACTGGTACTTCGAGGCGCTCTGAAGCGAGTTTGAGGAGCACCATCCTGGCCTCAGCGGCTGCCTGTCGCAGTGCCGGCCCAAAAACGCGTGTGGTCAGGCTGCCGTATGTCCCTCTGTCATAAGGACAAAGGTCGGTATCGCCCATGACCATGTCTACGCTATCAAAAGCAAGGTCGAGTTCGTCTGCGAGCATTTGAGCCAGTGAGGTGACCACTCCCTGGCCCATTTCGATCTTGCCCGTGTAGCAGGAGACCCGACCGTCCTCCCCTATTTTAAGAAAGGCGTTGAAATCCGATGGAAGTGGCGCTCCTACAGCCTCCCCGTTAAAAATGGACAAATCGCCCGCGGCGAAAAAGACGAACAGACCGAAGCCGCTTATTTTCAGGAACTCCCGTCGCGAAATCCTACTTCCAGTCATGCGAAATTCAGGGTTACTATTCATCTCAGCCTCCTTTGTTTGTAAGCGCAGCTGCTGCCTCAATGGCTAGGACGATGCGGTTGTGGGCACCGCAGCGACAGAGATTGTCTTCCATGGCCTCGACGATTTCGCCCTTGCCGGGCTTTGGGTTTCGACGTAGAAACGCTGTCGCCTGCATGATCATACCGGGCGTACAATATCCGCACTGAAGCGCGTCGTGCTCAACAAAAGCTTGCTGAACCGGGTGTAGTTTATCCCCAGCGGCCAGTCCTTCTATGGTCACTATGTCTTTGCCTTGGACCTCATGGACAGATGTTTGGCAGGAACGCACCGCTTCACCATCGATCAGTACCTTACAGGATCCGCACAGTCCCTCCCCACAACCGTATTTAGTGCCAGTTATACCAAGATCGTTGCGTATGACCCATAGAAGAGGGCGTTCTCCGTCCACAGTGATGCTTTGAAGGGTGCCGTTGAGCGTGAATTGTATTTCTTCATTCATGGCCGTCTCCCGAACTTGAACTGAATAATAACACCGAGGCCCCCAAGGGGTCTTTGGCAGTTTTTTCATTAGTATCAAGTAGGCTTTAGTTTCTCCATATATTTATTCCGTGAAATCACAAAAAAGCTTCTTTAAGCGGCACCTATGGAGTCTATATCTGCCAAAATAAGTGTTCATTGCCAAGCAAGCCCTTATAAAGAAGTCAGTCAAAATCTAAGAAGTTTAGACAGTTAATCTGACAAAATGATAGGCAGATTCAATTGTCCGAGAGACTTGATAGAAAAGGTTGTATACTACGAGATGATTTTAAGCATCGTCTGATGCTTCTGATGCCATTATGATCCATAGGAATTGGCTATTTTTCCTGTGAAAGCAACCTTGCATAGGTAATGGTGCTTCCGTAATAATATCCCAGAAAAGCCTCGTTCTGGTCAATTACCGCAAGCACCTGAAGAGACATAAAGAGAAGGATATTTGCCTCCGTGAAAAGAATACTGATAATTGTGGTCTTTACCCTGGTAGCTTTGGGCACAATGTTTTTTATGATGCGCAGCGGAAGCAACAATAAAGTCAGGTCTCCTCGAAAAGAATCGATTGTCGGGGTGAATGTTACCCGGGTTGAACGTCGCGACCTTGTTGAAATGCGTGTTTTTAGCGGTACTTTAGAGGCGGAAAATCAGTATGACGCTGCTGCCAAAGTTGGCGGACGCATTCAGAAGATCGCCGTTAGTCTTGGGGACTGCCTGAACAGGGGAGATTTGATTGCCCGGTTGGATAGCGATGAATATGAGCAGCAGCTGGCACAGGCACAAGCAGAACTTGACGTCGCTCAGGCCTCTCTTGCTGAGGCACGCAGTAATCTGACGGCTGCCGAACGAAATTACCATCGAACCCTCAAGCTCAGGG
>JABDPQ010000810.1 GCA_013042695.1 Desulfobacterales bacterium
ATGGCCAAGACAGTGGCAATCAATCCGGTAAGCACTGCTGTTATTCTTAATGACCAGATTCCAGTCTTCAGATATTTCTCGAGGCACTCGAAACATGCATACACAAAGATACTCGTTGTACTAAGGAATAATGCTATCGCAAGAACCGCAAGCTCAATATTGTTCATATATCTTGAACCGTATTTGTCTATCTGTGGATAAAACCAGAATAGCCGGGGTTGAAATTAATAAACTCTACTAATAAAAGCAACGGCTCCACAACCCAATTATGGGGCCCTATTTCCACAATTATTACATGTGTAATCAGTTCTGACCACGACTGTAAAGACAGGCATGTTTTTGACCCACTATTTCCTGCAGGAGCCTGCTCCCTCCACGTCCGGACTTACCGAATTTTCATAAAGATAGTGCACAAGCTGCCGATGAACTACATTGAAGGTGTAAAACAAATAATCTGACAAAAACCAAACACCACCGCAAAATATATATAAAGAATGCGAATCAAACCAAAACTCGTTACATACCTGCTGGCGATCAGCCTGATTCCATTGTTGATCACGATGGGTCTATCGCTAGGTTACACGAGTAATATTGTTGAAAAACTAACGCTGCAAGCCGCGCGTGAAAGGGTAGATACGAGCGCTGCCCAATTATCAGCTTATTTCTCTTCTCGCACTTCAGAAGTACAGGCCTATGCTCAAACGCCTCTCCTCAGATCGATGGAATGGCGTCCAACACGAGACTTTTTAAGAGAAGAAATCAGGCGCCATCAAGGTATCTATGAGAAATTCATACTGAGCGACCCGAGCTCTCACTTCAGGAACACAAAGGTGGGCAATCCGGCTTTAGGTGATTTTGCGAGCTTTGATGACAATGACCCCGACGCAAAACTCAAATCCATCCGTAAGCGCGGCTACTGGCAAGCACTGATTGGCACAAATAACAACGTAGAGCCCCGCACACATGTTTCAAATCCGATGATTTCGTACACAACGGGTGTTAAACAGGTTGTTGTTGGCTCATCGATATTATCGCCTGATGGACGATTAGTCGGCATGCTTGGCGGGGGCATCGCGTGGAAAGAGATCGAAAAGAATATTAATGCAATCAGAAATGGAATCATTGATGACTATGGCAGTGAAGTTAAACTGAGCCTGGTCGACAGCGACGGGATTTATATCTACCACTGGGATCCTGAAAAAGTTGTACATCTGAGTCTCGATAATGATGGCAACCCCCTTCTCAATGATATTGGAGAGAAAGTTGTAATCCTGAGCAAAATCACTGAAGAGGAATCGAAAGAACTCGTCGATGCGGGCAAGTCTCTTTTGCAGGGAAACAACGGTTACAACTTCTATACTTCTTCGGATTCTCAACAGGAACTGGTCGCACTGTATGCACCGGTCGACGCTGCCGGTTATGGCCTGATAATGAGCATTCCAAAGACCGTCATCCTGGCGCCTGTAGCCAACCTTCAGTCATATTTCGGCATATTGATCATGATCACGGCTTCAGCCGTGCTACTGCTCGCAGTGTTAACCGCAAGGAGAGTTCTTCGACGTATTCTTGGACTGAATGAAGCGTCTAAAATGATTGCTGGAGGCGATTATGAAAAGAAGATCATCCCTGCGGGCCGGGATGAAATCAGCGAACTGGCGGCTTCGTTTAACACCATGGCAGATGATCTTAAAGCACGCGAACAAAGCCTGCATACTGAACGCGAGCAAGCTGAAATGGTACTGCAAAAGCATAACCTTGAACTGGAAAAAAAGGTTGAGCAACGCACCGCGGCTATTCTGGCAGCCCAGGAACAATTATCTGATTTCAAGGATGCCATCGATGAACATTCTATCGTATCAATGACAGATCTTGAGGGTACAATAATATTCGCCAATGATAAGTTTTGCGAAATCAGCGGCTATAGCAAAGAAGAGCTGATCGGGCAAAATCACAGATTACTCAATTCAGGAAACCAGGATGATAATTACTGGAGAAACATGTTTCAGACGGTTTCAAATGGCAGGACCTGGCATGATGAAGTCAGGAACATCGCCAAAGACGGAAGTTTCTATTGGGTAAAAACAACCATCATGCCCTCTTTTGACGATACTGGGGCAATCAAGAATTACATATCCATCAGGACCGACATCACTGAAAACAAACAGCTCAATGAAAAGATATCATACCAGGCATCACATGACGTACTAACAGGCCTGGTCAACAGAAGGGAGTTCGAAAGGCGTTTGGAACAACTAATATCC
>JABDPQ010000008.1 GCA_013042695.1 Desulfobacterales bacterium
AAGGTATTGGCGACAAACATGTCCCGTGGGTGCATAACTGCAAAGAAACCGATTTTGTTGTGGCTGTTGACGATGAAGTTCCGATGCGGGCTCTGCGCCTGTTTAACGAGCCCATCGGCAGACAGGCACTCACTGCGGCCGGCGTCGATGAGTACCTTGTGAAAAACCTGGATATTCTAGGTATTTCCGGTATTGGCAATATGGTGGCAGCCATCAAATTTGCAAAATACAATGAACTGACGAAAGATGATATCGTCGTTTCGATAGCCACGGATTCGATGCAGCTATATGGCTCCCGTTTGGGAGAGTTGGGCGAAGAGCGCGGAGCGTATACAGAAGTTCAGTCCCAGAAGGACCTTGAATTGCTGCAAGCTATCGCTATCGATTATACCAAGGAGCTGAGCTATTATGACAAAAAAGCGATGCACAACCTCAAGTATTATACCTGGATAGAACAGCAGGGCCGCGAGGTGGAAGAGCTCAATGACCAATGGTATGACCATGATAACTACTGGTATTCAACGTTTGATCAGGTTGATGATATAGACGCGTTAATCAACGATTTCAACGACAGGGTCGGGTTGCTGAAAGAGGACTGACAACTGACAAGCAACACTATTTTCGGCTCGTAATTACCAAGACAAAAACAGGTATATTCAATCAAGAAAACATCTTTTTGACCAGCATTTTCAGGATGGAGAAACATAATGGATTCAGGACAAATCGAAGCACAGATAAATGAATTTGAGCTATTGCAATCTGGTGGCATGTACCAGGATGATTTCCTATTGACCTGGGACCGCAGTGAAGATGAGATCGCTGCTGTTTTTGAAGTTGCTGAAATCCTCCAAAAGATGCGGCAGAATAATATATCGAGCAAAGCATTTGACAGTGGGCTGGCCGTATCACTCTTTCGAGATAATTCCACCAGGACCCGATTCAGCTTCTCAAGTGCGGCAAACCTGCTGGGATTGAGCATTCAAGATCTGGACGAGGGCAAATCCCAGATTGCTCACGGGGAAACGGTACGTGAGACCGCTACTATGGTCTCCTTTATGGCTGACGTAATCGGTATCCGTGACGATATGTATATCGGCAAAGGAAACGCTTATATGCGTGAAGTCTCGGAGGCCGTAAAACAGGGACATGGGTCTGGCCTTCTGGAGCAGCGACCGACCATCGTCAATCTCCAGTGCGATATTGATCATCCAACACAATCCATGGCCGATGCCCTCCATTTGATTCAACACTATGGCGGAATTTCAAATCTCAGAGGTAAAAAGATTGCCATGTCCTGGGCCTATTCACCCTCATACGGGAAACCGTTGTCAGTTCCTCAGGGAATTGTGGGACTTATGACCCGCTTTGGCATGGATGTCGTCCTCTGTCATCCTGAAGGTTATGGTATTATGCCTGAGGTGGAGGAGATTGCCAAACGAAATGCTCAGGCTTGCGGCGGCTCGTTTACAAAGACCGATTCAATGTCCGGGGCCTTCGAGGACGCAGATATTGTCTATCCCAAAAGCTGGGCACCTTTCAGAGCCATGGAGCAACGAACAGAGCTTTACGATAGAAACGATATGAATGGTATCACAATGCTTGAAAAGGATCTCCTGGCCCAAAATGCTCGGTTCAAAAACTGGCAATGTACCGAAGAGCTCATGGGTCGTACGAAAAACAAAAACGCATTATACATGCATTGCCTGCCAGCAGATATTACTGGCGTCAGTTGCAAGCTAGGAGAAGTGGAGGCTTCCGTTTTTGATCGCTACCGTGACCCTCTTTATAAAGAAGCCAGCTTCAAACCCTATGTAATTGCGGCAATGATATTCCTGGCCCAATTCCCCAACCCAGCCGAGAAACTTCTGCAATTGCTCACGCGGGGTAAAAGAAGGATTTTTTAATCAGTGATGGATAAAACTGCTGTTATTAACTCACCTGTAGCGCTGGCCAGGAACCGTATGCTCGGCACATCTTATGCGGTTGAGGGCTTATTTGCACCTACGGACCAACGCTCAAATAGAATGTCCGAGATTACCTTAAAACAAGTGGGGGGACTTAATTGTATATTTCATCCGGTCTGCGGCTCAGGTTCCCATGTACGTCTATACCAAATTCATCTGCGAGAAACCCCAGCCATTCAGCTTGGGTAAGCACACGATCACGTTTGTCGAGATAGCGGTCGATTAACGCTCTCTGCTTGGTGACACTGCAGAACTGCCAGTGATTGATTATGATATCGATCGTGACCTTGTCCATCTTAAATTGTCTCATAATAATACTACTATTATCATCCTCGGATTGATAATCCAGAAATAATCAAAAACTGACAAAATAAGCATAAAGAAGGAAAGAAGTGGGGTCACCCATTAAAAGGCCCCCGTCAAGAGAATATAAAACCCCATCCAAGAAAAATGTGATTTTCTTGAGAGGCTAACATACCAGAATACCGCTACCTTGCTTGTGACTCCGATTTGTTTTCTGCACCCGTTATTTCAAGCTGTCGGTGTCAATAGTAAGATACTGCACCAGTCACCCATGAGGAT
>JABDPQ010000012.1 GCA_013042695.1 Desulfobacterales bacterium
GGATATGCCAAAGCATCGGGCGGTCATGCAATTGTAGCGGATGTCTATTATGGACAACGACACGTGACATCGAACAAACCTATCAAAACTCCAGAGGATATGAAAGGGCTGAAAATTAGAGTGCCCAATGCGCCTTTATACAGAATGTTCCCAGAGGCTGTCGGTGGGAAAACCAGTCCCATCGCTTTTGCCGAAGTATATTTAGCCCTCCAGCAAGGTGTTGTCGATGCCCAGGAGAATCCCCTGCCAACGATTAAGGCTAAGAAATTCTATGAGGTTCAAAAATATATCAACCTTACAGGACATCTCACCGGGTCGAACCTGATAATAATCGGTGCTCCTCTATGGAAGAGGCTCTCTGATGAAGACAAAGCAATGTTTAGTGAAGTGTTAAAAAAAGCCGCGGAGCGCGTGACTGCTGATATCGTCAATGCCGAGAATGAATTGGTCGAGTGGTTCCGTAGCCAAGGTGTGACGGTTCTTGAGATTGACCGAAAGCCTTTTAGAGACATGACAGTACCGTTCCATATGGGTGCGGCTGCGACCTGGACCCAGGAACAGTACGACAAGCTGCAAGCCATCCAATAACCGATACGATAACAATCACCACAGACGGAGGTTAGGGATAATGACTATACAGAATAATCAAAACGAACCCAAGGACGGAAAGCCTCTGTCTGTTGCAAAAGAGGATTCCTCCCACTGGTGGAGAGATCACTATTGTTTAGAGGATATAGTGACGCTCATTGTTTTCTGGATACTGGCAGTTGTTGTTTTTACACAGTTTTTCAGCCGTTATGTTTTAAATGATCCCTTTGGCTGGACCGAAGAAGTCGCCCGTTATCTGCTTATATGTGTAGGTTTCCTCGGGGCGACCGTTGGAGTGCGCAGGAACACCCATATCTTCGTGGAAGTTTTCTATCGCTATCTTCCAAAAAAGATTGCAGCATTTTTGAAAAGTGTTGTCGATATCATCCGAGTTATTTTTTTCACGACGCTCTGCTATTTTGCGATAGCAATGATGCCGGTTATGAAAAGTCAGAAAATGACGGCAATTCCTGTGCCTGTCAATGTTATCTACGGGGTTGTCTTGTTCGCCCTAGTCATCATGACCCTGCGGAGTATTGTATTTGCCTGGCAACGGTTTCGCGGTCAGGTGGTGGCGGATTAACTGCGGAAAGACAATAGGACCAAAGGTGAATATTCACCTTTGGTCCTATTGTCCTATAACTAATCTATCCTATCTCTAATTAAATCAATGGTGTTATTATGAGCTTACTCGTTCTATTTATTGCACTTTTTACGATGCTGTTCATCGGAGCCCCTGTGGCCATCGCTTTGGCAGGGTCCTCTCTTTTGGCCATTCTTGTTGAAGGTACACTCCCACCCTTTGTGGTGCTGCACCGGATGATAGGCGGAATGGACAGCTTCCCCCTCCTTGCAGTCCCATTTTTCATCCTTGCAGGCAGCCTGATGAATACTGCAGGGATAACAGGCAGAATTTTTGATTTTGCCAAGGCGTTGGTCGGCTGGATGCGGGGTGGACTTGGCCATGTCAATATCGGAGCCTCGGTGATCTTTGCCGGAATGTCCGGTGCAGCGGTTGCCGATGCAGGGGGCCTGGGAGCCATAGAAATTAAGGCCATGCGAGATGCCGGTTACGACCCTGGTTTTTCGGTTGGCGTAACCGCCGCCTCTTCCACCATCGGGCCGATTATTCCCCCGAGCCTGCCCATGGTCATTTATGGTGTCATGGCGTCGGCTTCCATAGGTCAGCTTTTTGCCGCCGGATTTATACCAGGGCTTTTGATGGCCGCGGCGTTGATGGTGATGGTCTACTGGTATGCACGGAGGGATAACTATCCACGGGATGCCAAATTTTCAGTGTCGATCCTTGGCAAAACCTTCAAAAGAGCCTTTCTGTCATTGATGACTCCGACCATTATTGTTGGTGGAATTCTCCTCGGCATTTTTACCGCCACCGAAGCTGCGATTGCAGCCACGGCTTACGCATTGTTTCTGGGTGCCATTGTCTATAGGACCCTGTCTATTAAAAAGCTTATCTTGGTAAGCATGGAAACCATCGAGACGACGGCTATTATTCTGTTGATCATAGGTGGGGCGTCGATTTTTTCCTGGATTCTCACAAGCCACGAGGTGACGGAGAAACTCGCTAAGGGGATGTTGACCATCACCAGCAATCCGACCTTAATCCTACTGATGATAACCGGAGCTCTATTCGTTGTCGGCTGCTTTATGGAGACCATTGCAGCGATAACCATTCTTGTTCCCGTACTCTTGCCGATTGTAGGTGATCTGGGGATCGACCCTGTTCACTTCGGGGTGATTATGGTGCTCAATTTAATGATAGGCTTATTGACACCGCCGGTCGGCATGGTTCTCTATGTACTCTCAAGGGTTTCTGGAGTACCTTTTGAACGATGTGCTGGGGCAACCCTGCCGTTTTTGGTTCCATTGGTGTTCGTTCTTTTCCTGGTCACATTTATTCCATCGATTTCCATGTGGCTCCCTACCCTAGTCTATCGCTAATACAAGGTAAATGAATCCGAAATGATTAACAAAAAAACTGATCCCGTTTCGATGGCTAAAGTTAAAGACAACAGCGTAACCATAAACGATATTGCATCCGCATTGGGAGTGTCAAAGGCGACTGTTTCACTAGCCTTGAATGATGACCCGCGTGTAGCTGTCAAGACCAGGCTGAAGGTTCTAGAGAAGAGCAAAGATCTCGGCTACATATACAATCGTGGTGCAGCAGGATTGACCAAGAAAGAAACGAGGACCATCGGTCTAGCAGTTCATGATATCACCAACCCTTACTTTTCTGAGGTCTGCGCAGCCATAGAGGCAGTGCTCAGTCAGAATGGGCGGATGGCATTTCTCTGCAACTCTACTGAGTCCATCGAGCACCAAACGCGTTTTATCGAAGCTTTGTCAGAGTATCGGGCGGACGGGCTGATACTCTGCCCTGCAGAAGGCACAACGATCGCATCGCTGCAGCTTTTGCTTAAACAAAGGCTGCCTACGGTACTTACTACCCGTGACGTGGAGGGAGCGGAACTAGATTTTGTCGGCAACAATGAATTTCAGGCCCTCAAGCTGACTACCGAGCATTTGATAACGCTCGGTCACCGACAGATCATTATGATTGGCGGAGGGCGACAGACCACTACCTCTCAAAAACGTAGAGCCGGATATATGTCTGCCATGAAAAGTCATGGGTTGTATGTTGCACCTGAGATGCTCATCGATTGTGAGTCCAAAACCGGGATGGGGGAAGATGCTGTGCTTCAGGTCATGAGCCGCCCCAATCCACCTACGGCAATCGTCTGTTTTACCGACCAGATAGCCCTCGGTGTACTGTCTGGTTTACATCGCCAGGGACTTAAGCCGGGGCAAGATATTGCGGTTACAGGTTGTGACGATATCGAAGAAGCAGGTCGAGGATATATAAGGTTGACAACCGCCAGAATCAAGAAATCGTTAATTGGTCAGGAGGCTGCCAAGATCTTGCTTAAACGGATTGCTGAGCCGGATATACCGCAGCAGCGGATAGTTCTGGAACCTGAGCTTATCATCAGAAAGTCCAGTGGAATTGGTAAGAAATAATAAAATCAACTCGCAACCTGATCTTTTAAGACTTATCAGCCCCAAAACTCCAAAAGGAAGTATTCAGATGAAACATCATGATATTAAACAGATAGATACGAAATTATTTGCAGTACCACTGCCTGAGGTGCTTGCAGATGCAAAGCATGGAGAGCATAACCATTTTGAACTGGTGACTGTTACCATCATGCTGGCAGACGGTACCAAGGGGACAGGGTATACCTATACTGGAGGAAAAGGGGGCAGAGCAATTCGTGCCATGATTGAATATGACCTGAGCCCCTCGCTGATCGGCAAAGATGGCTCAAAAATTGAAGAGCTATATGATTTTATGGTGTGGCATGTTCATTACGTTGGTCGTGGCGGTATCGCAGCCTTTGCTGTTTCCGCCATCGACATTGCCCTGTGGGATATACACTGCAAAAAAGCTGCAGAACCCCTCTGGAAAATGGCGGGTGGCGCTGCGAATACGACCAAGGCTTATTGCGGTGGTATCGACCTTAACTTTCCTCTTGATAAACTACTGGCCAACATTCAGGGGTACCTTCACCAAGGTTTTAACGGAGTCAAGATCAAAGTGGGCAAAGATGACCTGGAAGAAGATCTGGCACGAGTCCGAGCAGTCCGTGATTTGATTGGCCCTGATATCACTTTTATGGTTGATGCCAACTACTCCATGACGGTTGAACAGGCTATTCGAGCGGCCCAGGCTTTTCAGCCCTATGACATCTTCTGGTTCGAGGAGCCGACAATTCCCGATGATTATCAGGGGTTCAGTCATATTGCCGAGGTGACAGGTATGCCGCTGGCAATGGGGGAAAACCTGCACACGATTCATGAGTTCGAGTATGCGTTCGAGCAGGCAAAGCTATCATTTATTCAACCTGATGCCTCGAACTGCGGTGGCATCACCGGTTGGCTGAAGGTTGCTGTCCTTTCCAGGAAATATGGTTTACCAATCTGCACCCATGGCATGCAGGAGCTGCACGTGAGTCTTCTTTCCGCACAACCTAATGCCGGTTGGCTTGAAGTTCACAGCTTTCCTATTGATCAATACACCACGCGCCCCCTGGTGATGGAAAACCATCGAGCCGTCGCTTCAGATGACCCGGGAACTGGAGTGGTATTTGATTGGGATAAACTGAAACTTCACGTTGTTACATAAGACACGTCAGGAAATATATGATTTGCCTAAGAAAAATAAATTTTATAAAGAGAGATGTTATGAGCTATCTTGATGAACTGTTTGGATTACAAGGGAAAACAGCTGTTGTTACAGGAGGCGCGGGCGCGATCGGTACAGTGATGTCCAAAGCTTTGTTGGATGCTGGAGCCAATGTCATCATCTGGAGTCGAACCCAGGCGTCAATAGACAAGGTCCTGGAAAAGATGGAGGCAAGTGGTAGTCCCGGAACACAGGGAATGCAGGTAGACGCCGGTGACGAAGAGGCTGTTGGTGCCGCCTTGAAAAAGGTAACTACAATTTTTGGTTCTGTCGATATCCTTGTCAACGGGGTTGGCGGCAACATCGGCAAGGCACCATTGGTTGAGCAGGATATGGAAGTCTTCAACAAGGTACTCCATATGAACCTTATTGCCGGCCTCATGCTGCCAACCAAATTATTTGGGAAGTATTGGATAGAAAAAAAAATCAAAGGATGCATCGTCAATCTGACTTCCATGGCATCATATAATCCGTTATCAGGAGTATGGGCATATGATGCTGCAAAATCTGCGACCCTGAATCTTACCATGGCTTCGGCCAACGAATTTGCCAAACACGGTATTCGAGTGAACGCAATTGCTCCGGGATTTTTCATTGGAAAGCAAAACAAAGCACTCTTGATCGACCAGGAGACCGGCGAATATACAGCCCGGGGAAAAGCGGTAATTAATCATACTCCATATGGTCGTTTTGGTGATGTTATGGAACTTGCAGGTGCAACAGTTTTTCTTGCAAGTGATAAGGCTGCTGGATTTATTACCGGCGTTTCAATTCCTGTGGACGGTGGCTATCTCGTCCACAATATATAAGAGAGAATATATTATGAAAACAATTACTTGTATCACTCCCGGTGAGTTTGAGTTTGCAACCGATAAAGAGTTGCCGAAGTGCAGCGACGGAGAGGCCCTTGTCCAAGTAAAAAGGATAGGAATATGTGGGACCGATCTCCATGCCTTTGCCGGACGTCAGCCATTTTTTTCTTATCCCCGAGTCCTTGGGCACGAACTTGCTGGTGAGATTGTGGAAATTGGTGAGAATTCTGATGGCCTGGTGGTGGGGGACAGTGTTGCTATCATTCCCGTTATGGAGTGCGGTCGTTGCATTGCCTGCAGAAATGGAAAAACCAATTGCTGCACTGATATTAACCTTATCGGTGTCCATAGTGATGGCGGCATGAAGGAATATATCTCGGTGCCATCAAATCATCTGCTGAAAAACAATAAATTGAGCCCTGACCAGCTGGCCATGACCGAGTGTCTGGCAATTGGAGCACATGCCGTCCGTCGCGCTGAAATCAGTGAGGGTGAAAAGGTTCTGGTTGTCGGGGCTGGTCCCATAGGGCTAGGCTTGATGCAATTTGCAAAAATTGCCGGAGGATCAGTGATCGCTATGGATATTGCTGAAGAACGGCTGCAGTTTGCAGCCGAGCACCTGGGTGTCGATTTTACTCTCAATGCTGCTTCAGAAGACATCCCCAAGCGTCTGGAGGCAATTACAGACGGTGACTACCCCACTGTCATCTTTGATGCCACTGGCAACCCAAAGTCGATGATGGATGCTTTTCTCTATCTCGCACACGGGGGACGCTATGTCCTGGTCAGCCTGGTCATGGCTGATATCAGTTTTCCCGATCCTGAGTTCCATAAACGGGAGACAACCCTCTTGAGCAGCAGAAACGCAACCCGTGAAGATTTTCTATGGGTCATGGACTGTCTGGAAAAAGGGCTAGCTGTGACCGCACCGATGATTACCCACAGGTGTAGTTTTGATACGATGATCGACAATTTCAATACATGGCTCAATCCGGAGTCCAGAGTTGTCAAGGCTATGGTTGAGTTATAATTTCCAGCGTTCTTGGCTGTTCACTAGAGATACAAGACGAGTGACTTACAATATTTATAAAGTGCTGAAGTGAAGGACCTCAAAACTATGAAAAAGTTTACCATCTCCCTGATCGGCGAATGCATGATTGAAATACAGGAAATCGAGCCAGGGGTCATTCAACAAACCTTTGGAGGGGATACCCTCAATACAGCCATTTACATGGCCCGCCTGAGTCAGGGACTCCCGGTGCAGGTTGATTACGTGACAGCCCTAGGCACTGATCAGTTTTCCGATCTGATGGTTGCGTTCTGGGAAAAAGAACAGGTCGGCTCTTCAATGGTTCAGAGGATTGAAGGAGGGCGTCCCGGTCTATACTATATCCAGTTGGATGAAGATGGCGAACGTGTGTTTCACTACTGGCGTGGCGAAGCAATTGCCAGGCAATGTTTTGAGCAACTGGACAGCAAAGAAATTCTGACTCGACTGGGTGATTACGACGCAATATATCTCAGTGGCATCAGCCTGGCGATTCTACTTCCTGAAAGTCGAAACCTGCTCCTGGATCGTCTGAGTGAGCTTCACAGCCTGAGAAAAGAAATATATTTCGATTGTAATTATCGGCCCCACCTCTGGCAATCCACGCAGGAAGCCCGAACTACTTATAAACGTATTTTGACTTTAGCCCACACCGTATTACTCAATGTAGAGGAAGGCATCGACTTACTGGAGCAGAAGACAATACAAGGAGTTCATAGTGTTTTGGGCGACCATGGAGTTCGCGAATCAGTTATCAGGGATGGGGGCAACCCCTGCTCAGTCTTCTGCGATGGTTCAATTGAAGAGGTTGCCGCTCTGCCAGTTGTAAGAGTAGTTGACACTACCGCCGCCGGCGATTCATTCAGTGCAGCGTATCTTCTGGCAAGAAGGTTCGGTCAAGATCCGTGCCAGGCAGTGCTGCTGGCACATCAAATGGCAACTTATGTGATTAGCAATAAGGGAGCTGTAGCCCCACGTGAGACCATGCCATTTACGGGTGAAAAACTTTTAAAAACAACGATGAATAAAGAGGTAAATAATGACTGAGTTGAACCAAGATATATTGGTCAAGGTCGAGGAACTGATGCCTTTAGTATCCGATAGATTAGCCAAAGCGGGTCTCAATAGGGCCCACGCAAACCTGGTCTCTGAGGTGTTAGTTCACGCAGACCTCCGTGGAGTTCGTTCTCACGGTGTGATACGAACAGAGCACTATGTCACACGATTAAAAGCAGGAGGCCTCACCAAGAACCCAACGTTCTCTTTCCAGCAGATCCGCAAGGGCGCCGGCCTACTCAATGCGGATGGTGGCATGGGACATGCAGCCTGCAAAGAAGCTATGGATCATGCCATCACGCTTGCCAGGGAGTCTGGCATTGCCATGGTTGGTGTTGAGGATGGTAGTCATTGCGGTGCGCTCTCCTATTTCGTTTTCCAGGCGGTGCGAGCAGGCATGGTAGGTATTGCCCTAACCCATACCGATAAATGCGTGGCCCCATTTGGAGGTGCCAAACCTTTTTTCGGCACTAACCCCATAGCATTTGGTTTTCCATGTAAAGAAAAGCCACCAGTGGTGATTGATATGGCCACCAGTAACACTGCCTACGGTAAAATATTGCATGCCCGTGAAAAGGACACATCAATTCCCAATGATTGGGGACTTGACGAAAAAGGTGCCACCACCACCAACCCTCACAAAGTGCAAGCTCTGCTTCCTTTTGGCGGCCCCAAGGGATATGGAATTGGCATGGCTATCGATGTATTGACTGGGG
>JABDPQ010000020.1 GCA_013042695.1 Desulfobacterales bacterium
GTAGAGCTCTCCTGCCCTCCGTATGAGAGCCGTTGGCCCTGGTCGTTCCTCAATATCAAAGCGGATATCGCCCGGCTCCTTCAACTCATCCAGCCGTATATTCTCTTGTTCATTTCGCCCGAGAATAAGCCAGCCGCCGCCAGGCAGTATATACTGCCTACCAATCAACATCAGCAGGATGTCGGTGACACTCATATTGGCCTGGCTGACAATAAATTTGCCATTGTACACCATGGAAATTCTCCTGCTTAAAATGGGATCGGCCAGAATACAACCACCTGCCGGTGCAGGAAAATCAGTAATGCCAAATTGCTTTGCCAGGGCAATTTGTCGTGAACGACCACGTCCACTGAAATCAAGGAGCTTATTTCTGTCTACCAGCCCCTGCAGCTCAGCGTCTGTTTCCTTCATCAGTTTGGCGCTAAGCGGCCTTAAAAGAATCGCTCTATTCTCAGAATCACGCTCAATAATATTCAGGGTATCTCTGCGCTGTGACATTGGCCGCTGATAAAGCACTTCACCGGTTATGATAAATGAGGCACCAAGTTCACCGAGCATGGTGCGAGCACGTTTAAGCATGAAAATTTTGCAATCGACACATGGATTGAAATACCTGCCAAATCCATATTTGGGTTCACGCAGCATCTGTAAATAATCTTCACTGATATCTATCACTCGAACATCAATACCATATTTGTCCTGCATTTCTTGCCGATACTGTTCAGGATCTTTAAGAATATCATAGCCAAAAAAAGGCGATACAAACTTGACGGCCATTACCTCGATCCCCTGCTCCATGATCAATCTGGTAGCACAGATCGAATCCAGCCCACCCGAAAACAGGCTCAATGCTCTGGTCGTTTTTTTTGTCATGCCGCAATCGTGCCTTTTTCAAGCAGTTCCAGTGCCCAGGCTTTTGTCTGTTCAGACGCCGATTCACCAGCGAGCATACGGGCCAACTCCCTGACCCGCTCCTTCTGTGAGAGCAGCACTACTGTTGACAACGTTCTTCCGTTTTGTACACTCTTTTCGACCTTGAAATGCTTCGTTCCCCGGGCAGCTATCTGAGGCAAATGAGTGATGCATAAAACTTGGTGATGACCCGCAAGTTGGCGGATCTTGCGGGCAACCGCCTCAGCAGCTTCGCCTCCCACTCCGGCATCAACTTCATCAAAGATTACCGTTTCGACGATATCTTTGCGTGCCAGCAGGCATTTCATTGCCAGCATAAGCCTGGACAATTCACCGCCAGAAGCAACTTTTGACAATGGACGTGACGGTTCTCCAGGGTTGGGTGCAAAAAAGAACTCTACCCGATCAAATCCTGTTGAGCGCACCTCATCAATCTTACCGCCATGCACCTGAAATTGTACTTCAATTTCAGGACGACTGAATGCCAGCGAGTTCAACTCGCCTGCTAGAGCAATCTCCATTTCACGCGCCGTGTTCTGCCGCGCATGCGACAGTTTTTTTGCTGCTGCGAGGACTTCTATCTCAAGGCTCAGGGTTCTTCTGGACTGGTCCTCAATCTCCTGATCCAGATTTTCAATAATTTGTAGCTCCTCGTCAGCTTTTTCAAGATAACTCAGCACATCTTCCAGGGTTTCACCATATTTTCTTTTCATCGCCTGCAGCTGATCAAGCCGTTCATTGACCGCCTCAAGCCGGAGAGGATCGTTTTCCAGGTGCTCAAAATAATCACGTAGACGAGCGCAATAGTCTTCTGCCATAAACGAATAGCTTCCTAAGTCCTCAGCAAGCTGCTCGGCAGCCGGGTCCAGGGCCGCTAACTGTTCCATGTTTTTACGAACCTGGGCCAGACTATCAGTCACACTACTCGACAAAATTCCATAGTTCTCGCGGCTCAGCCGAATAAGAGACTCTGCGCTTTTCAGTCGTCTGCGCTCTACAAAGAGCTCTTCGTCTTCACCAATCAATGGCGCAACATCCCTGATCTCTTGCACCTGATATAAGAGAAAATCAAAGCGCTGCGCGCGCTCACGTTCCTGACGGCGAAGCTCGGCAAGCTGTTTTTGAGCCAATCGCCATGCCTCAAAGATTCCCCGAAAGACCTCCCGCACCGGCCAATGTTCCCCAAGGGTATCGAGAAAATCCAGGTGAAGCGACGGCTGCAGCAGATACTGATGCTCATGCTGGCTGGCGATAGTAAGGAGATGGAAGCAGATATCAGAGGCAACCCGAACCGTGGCCATAGAACCGTTTATATAAAGCCGACTTCGCCCTTTTTGCGTAACGACCCGTTTAATAATGATCACAGGCTCATCTCCGAACCCGCCTTCTTCGAGTAGCGACCGAATCTCTTTATGATCCTGATCAATAGTAAATAGTGCTTCAACCGAACAGCTTTCTGCACCACTGCGAATCCAATCGGCCGAAGCCCGTGCGCCAGTGAGAAGACCGATTGCCTGCATCATGATAGATTTACCGGCACCAGTTTCGCCCGTCATGACCACGAGTCCGCCATCGCCGTTTTGATCAAAAGTGAGATGAAGTGATTCTATCAGAGCAAGGTTTTCAATCTTGAGTTCGCAAAGCATGGTGAATCCGTCTCTATGCTGCTTATTTATTGTCTGTTCTTGACGATGGTCAAAAAGAAAAGTACCTTGTCAGGGTATCTCAATCTCCGTTCAAAAGAGCAAACCGTATGACAATCCAACTCAAGAACCATACCCATCGAGCTGCTCAATCATGGAAAAATCCAAAGACAAAACACCAAACCTAAGCGCCAGTCTCGAAGACTACATCGAAGCAATATATCATATTGTTGAAGAAAAGCTCGTTGCCAGAAGCAAGGACAT
>JABDPQ010000024.1 GCA_013042695.1 Desulfobacterales bacterium
GAATCGGTTGATGACGTTGAAGCTGGCCACCGGACAGCAATCAATCTCCAGAATGTCGATACCGTCAGCATTTATCGGGGTATGGTGCTGGCGACTCCTGGGTGCCTTGAACCAAATTATATGCTTGATTGCTCACTCTTGTATCTCAATTCAAACCATAAGCCCCTTAAGCATCGAACTCGGGTCAGAGTGCACCTTGGTACAGCCGAGTTGATGGGGCGGGTATCTCTTTTGGAGTGTGATGAACTGCAGCCGGGTGCAGAGGTCTCCGTTCAACTATTGCTTGAAAGTCCTGTCGCCGTGTGGCCAGGTGATCGGTATGTGATTCGCAGCTACTCTCCTGTCGCCACCATTGGGGGTGGGGAAGTAATGGGTAATCAATCTCCTCGTAAACGCAAACGATTGACAGATAAAGATCGAGCCTACAATAACCAGGTCTTTAGCATTTTGCATGAGGGATCGCTCGAGGAGAAAATGCTGCTCTATTTGCGTGAGTCCGGGATGAAAGGACTGACGTTTGATGAGCTTGCTGTGCACAGTGGTATTTTCGGTAAACATCTGAGCAAAAATTTGAGTATACCGCTTTCTGCAAAACGAATAGTCGTGGTGGATTCTACCACACAGCGATATTTAACCCGAGAAATAGCCGATGAGGTAACTCAAACGATTATCTCTTCATTGACCTCCTATCATGAAGGCAATCCACTGAGAAACGGTCTTTCAAAGGAAGAACTTCGTTCCGGCTTTAAGCGGGAGATTGATCAGAAAGTATTCAACTACTGTTTACATGATCTGATTCGCAAAGATGTTATTATCCAGGAAGAATCTGTTGTTAGAATGACCACCCACCAGGTTGCCCTGAAGGCCGATGAAGAGAAACTCAAAAGAGATCTAAAATCATGGTATATCGACAAAGGGCTGAGCACCGCAACTATTAAGGAAACCTATGAAGAGTTCTCTGAGTACCCGAAATCACTCGTAAAAGAGGTTTTCGATCTATTACTCAAGGATGGCACCATTATTAAAATAAGCGAATCGCTCTATTATGCCTCCGAGCATATCAACGCACTCGAGGAGAAGGTCGTCTCTTTTATCCAACAAGAAGGAGAAATAGATGCTCCTCGTTTTAAACAGCTCAGTGGATTGACCAGAAAATTCTCGATTCCTATCCTGGAATATTTTGACAGAATTAAAATAACCATGAGGATTGGCGACAAACGCATCCTCCGAAAAAAATAATGAATGGATCAGTTTGCTGATGACCTCGGCTGTAAATTTACTGCTCTTTTTTTAGTTTGTTCCAGCCAATAATTAAATAGTGAGAACCATGCCTTTTAGGTTTAAAGTCCTCACTTGCAGTCAAGCCGGGTATGGCAATGATTTTTTCCTGAAAAACAAGAACCGGGAAGCAGTGCCTGAGATATTTGGGAATTTTTCGACTAGAGAGAATACGTGACACTTTTTTTCTTCCCGGGTCACCGGCCGGTCTCATTTTTTCACCAAGGTGATGAGCTCTGAGGACTAACGGGTAGCAGAGATGATCAGCAGTCAGCACTAAACCATGTTGCGCACTTTCTTCAGGGTAATGAGCCGACGATTCTATCTGCAGTATTCTGTTCAAAGAAGATACCGGATAGGTGCCGTCTGCTTCTATGATGACCTGTTCAGTAAATGTGCCTCCCGCTCCCTGCCGTTTTCTCTTGTCATGGGCAATACGAATGAACACTACGTTTCCAGAAGTCTTGATCACTCTGAGGCCGCGTGATAGATGCAACTCAGCTCCCGTCTTGCCATGGCTAACAAGTTGATCAACAGCATCAATAGCTTTAAACGTAGGTCTGCACCCCAGATGCCAGCACATTTTTTCAATGATCCTGCGACGAATTGCGGGGTGTTGTTTCTCCAACATATCTGTTGTAACAGATAACTCTTTTATCCGATGCTGGTTTTTCCGTGAGTGTTTATTTTCAGATACGATTGCCTCAAAGCATTCAGATGTCTTTGTCTCAAGGAACAATTCCTCATCCTGAAGAATTGTGGCGGTATTACAGATTTTTTTTCGAATCGCAGGGTTGAATTCTTGCTCGAGCAGGGGCAGCAGATCAAGTCTGATTTTGTTGCGCAAAAAAGCACGTGAGGCGTTGCTGCTGTCAATACAATAGGTAATCTGCCGTTCTTCGAGGTACTGGATCAGTTCTTGTTTTGTTACCTCAAGTAACGGGCGAATGACTTTGCCGTTCTTTGGTCTCATGCCGGACAGCCCTTTGAGGCCGGTACCCCGTATAAGTCTGATAAGAATTTCTTCGGCCTGATCATCACTGGTGTGACCAACGGCGATGGTGTCGGCTTTGCAAACTTCACACATCTCGTTTAATGCTTTATAGCGCAATGCTCTGGCACATTCTTCAAGAGAACCACCTGTATGCTTGGCATGTTTTCTTACGTTTATTGAGGCGTACCGGTAATCTACGCCGAGGGTCTGGCAGAATTGTTCAACGCATGCTTGTTCTGCTGTGGTTTCATCAGGACGGAGATTGTGATTGATATATACAGCGGTTATGGAACAATCGGGCATCAGTTTATTGAGAAACCATAAAAGAGCCATAGAATCAGGCCCTCCGGATACGGCAACGATGACCGCATCCTGCTGGAAAAGCAGCCTGTGCTGTTGTATAGTCCTGAGTATACGGAATTCAAGTGACTGCATGATTTTTTAAAATTTATTTTAGAAGAGTTATGCTCTTCGTTTTTAATTTTGAAAATGCTTGCTATACCATACGAAAAAGATAATAAAGTAGCAACTATACCGTTTTCAGGGCGGGTACTGCTTCTAGAGATAATTATTTTTGCAATCTTCAACTCACATGCCGCATAACAGAAAAGAGATTAGAGAATTTCTGAAAAAGCAGTTTAATCTTTCCGGTGACCAAATTGATACGATGCTGCCCGGGTTTATTGACACTCTTGCCAGCCACATGTCTCATCTGGAAGAGGCCTTCCAGAGTGGTGACATTGTTCGGTTAGGCAAGGCGGGACATGTCATTAAAGGAGCATTGTTGAATCTTGGTTTAAGTGAGTGTGCTGAAATTGCTTATATTATTGAGAAAGAAGGAAAAAACATGAATGAAAATGCAGATTTTCAAGCCTTGGTATATACATTAAAAGATAAGTTAGCTGACTATATCACCTAGTTAGTCGAGCCTTTTGCAAAATGATGATTTTCGTTCAAAGTCAAACCATGCGAAAAATTTTACCGCAGGCATATAATTGCTATTCCGAGGATAGAATTTTAAGCATAACGTAGAGGTTGAACGAAAAGGGCGTTTTGCAAATGGCTCTAGTCAGTAATTCCATTGTCTGATTCGTTACACCTCTTAGAGAGGGCCTGCAGTAATCTTTCATGAATGTTATCAAATCCACCATTTGAGAGAATTGCAATGACATCCCCTGGTATCGCTGTCTCTTGTAAATAGTGTAAAATTTCATCGGTATCATTGAACGCCCGAGCTTTCCTGCCCCTCATGCAGATATCATCTGCGAGTTTGGCTGCTGAAAAGTAATTTCCGTCTAGATCATTTTCACTCGCAAAAGGCTCTTTGATGACGCATATATCCGCATAGTCAAATGCCTCTCCGTAGGCTTGCTGAAAAATTGCCCGTCTTGAGGTGTTGGTTCGTGGTTCAAAGACAGCGATCAGCCTGTTTTGAGGATGAGCATGCTTCAGTGCATGGAGCGTTTCAAGTACAGCGGTCGGATGATGGGCGAAATCATCGATAACCGTAATACCTTTTACGATCCCCCTTATTTCCTGTCTGCGCTTTATTCCAGAAAATCCCTGGAGTCCTTTTTTAATGGCAGGAATAGCGATACCGAGATGATTCATGATAGCGAAAACTGCCGCTGCGTTCATGCAGTTGTGTCGCCCCGCAAAATTAATCTTCAGATCGCTGACTCGCTTGTTTTCGTGAACAAGATCAAAAACAGTTGCATCCGGTGATGGTCTGATGCTGGTAATTTGCCAGTCTCGATTCGGCTCCAATCCATAACTTTGTATAGCGCAAGGAGCCTCCTTGAGCACTTTTTTGACATTATCATCATCAAAATTGGCGATAATCAAACCATGCGGCGGCAGCAGAGCGACAAATTTTCTAAAAGAACGTTTGATTGCCTCGAGATCGTCAAAGATATCTGCATGATCAAATTCAAGCGAGGTGATGACCGCAATTTCAGGCTGATAATGCAAAAATTTAGATTCTTTATCAAAAAAAGCTGTGTCATACTCGTCACCTTCCAGAACAAAAAAAGGACCATCTCCTATTCGATAGTTGGTGTTAAATTTTTGCAGGATACCGCCGATCATAAATGTCGGGTCTTGGGCTGCGTCATAAAGCGCAGATGCAAGCATGGAGCTCGCTGTGGTTTTGCCGTGGGTACCCGTGATTACAAGGGACTTGCGTGAGCTCAGGTAGAACCGGCTCAACGTTTGAGGCATTGAGAGGTATGGAATTCGGCTTGCGGCCAGGGCTTGGGCTTCTGGATTAATTTTGGTAATAACATTTCCCACAACAACCAGATCTGGCTGATGGGCGAGATTTTCGGGTCGATATCCAGAAAAAACCTGCACACCTATTTGGTTGAGAAAATCCGACATCGGTGGATAGATGTGATTGTCGGAACCCGATATCGTATAGCCATCTTCTTTGAGCATACCGGCAATCGCCGCCATGGCGGTACCACAGATACCCATAATGTGGATGGTCGTCACTTTCTCAGGAGCAACGTTGCGTAATGGATCAAGCTCGAGAATTTGCTCACTCATGTTCTTCTACTGTTTCCTCTATGGTGCGATGGATATCTTTGAAGGTTTTGTCGAAGGTCGAGGGAGTGAGTCTGCCAACTTCAATAAATTTAATGGCTATTTCTTTGGCTATTTTCAGGATCGCATCCTCAGAGACCGTTTTGGCTGGCACCTCAGGATTTTTGGGAAAGGGAGGTTTCTGCACCATGTCTGTGCCTCCTGTCAAGAAATTAAGGCGCCCCTGCAACCGGAAGAAGGCCAATTCAACACAAAGCGGCAGAGGCGCTGTTCGACAGGAAGAACCGATCAAGCCCTCCCTGCACTCATTGTCTCATGTTTTTGGAGTTTATAATCGTCTTTGGGGTGATTGGCAAATATTAGCTGATTAATTTTGTGATACTGAATATGTAAGAATATGTAAAAGAAAGTCAGCTTTACGATTTTACCACAAATAATCTTGGAACATAGTAATCACTCGAAAATTTTGAAGACAGCATTTAATATCAAGTGGCATAAAGTTGAGAACTCTAACTGGAAGCGGCCAGATGAGTATGCCGTTGTATTATCGATAATTTTATTTGGCCCACTAAATGATGTTTTTCCCTGGTGCCCCTCTCGGAGTATCTAGATGAATTCCACCTCGATACTGTGTGCCTTTCTATCTGCGGTTTTGATGGGAACAATCGGCGTATTCTCTAAAATAACCGGACTCTCAGCAGAAGTGATAACCTTCACCAGACTAATACTTGGAGCAGTGTTTATGCTTGTTTTTCTTCTGGCCATAAGAAAAATGAGGCTTGCTCTTTATTGGCCATCCTGGCCGGTAGTGGTAAGCGGCTGTTTTCTTGCCGGGTTTATCATTTTCTATGTGCAGGCAATGAATTTTACCTCGATGGCTAACGCAATTATGCTTGTTTATCTGGCCCCGCTCATTGCCTCAGTTGCTGCTCATTTTTTCCTCAATGAACGCCTGACTCTGATCTCCTATGGTCTCATACTTCTGGCATTGTTTGGGTTTGCCATGATGCTGGAATTTCGAGTTGAGCTCTCCAGGCAGAGTTCTGAATTTATCGGTATCTGTCTTGGGGTGCTTGCTCTTCTTTGCTATGCCGGTTTTATCCTGGTTAATAGAATAATTCCTCAGCAGATTCATGTTTATACGCGTGCTTTTTATCAACTCCTGGTGGGGGCTTTGGTAATGATTCCATTTATGTTGCCCTCAGTAAATGAAATACGAAGTGAGCATATAATCTGGCTGGTCGGGACTGGTTTTTTCCCCGGGTTTTTGGCAATTCTTTTTGCTGTAATAGCTTTAAGCCGTTTGCCCGCAGCAACATTTGGGACAATCGCCTATATTGAACCTGTTGCCGTGGTTATTTTTGGCTGGACAATCTTCAATGAGTCCCTGAGTGCACTGCAGCTGGCTGGATGTTTGCTTATCATTCTGTGTGGTATTGGCAAAACATTACTTGAAAGCTCCGGAGCATCACTACCTGAGACGTAGAATATAATTGTTGTTTACAACCTAAACGGGGATAGATCAAATGGAAATCAAATTGTTGGAGCATGTAAATATCCAGACCACTCAATTGGAAATGATGGAGAATTGGTGTATTGAGATTCTGGAACTAAAAAAGGGCTACAGACCACCTTTTGAAGTTAAAGGAGCTTGGCTTTATGCGGCAGGATATCCGATGGTTCATCTGGTGGAAGTTGATGACCCCCCGGAAAGATCTGATAACCCGGAATTGGAGCATTTTGCCATGAGGGCCGTCGGTCTTGATAGTCTTCTTGAACGCACAAAAGTGTAGGGTATCTCATATTTCACCATGCGAGTTCCTGAAAGCAGAGTTTTTCAAGTAACCATTTCCGATCCGAAAGGAAATCATCCGCACATTGGTTTCCCACCTGAAAAAGCAGATGCTATGGGCCTTGGTTGATCTAAATTATTTAGGCAGCTTCATTGCACGGTAACCTGCATGAATGCAATACTTTTAGATAATAGGGTGATGAAGTTTGTCTGTTCATTTAAATGACTTGTTTTGCTAATGGCAAGCATAGCTAAGCCCTTTTTCTGCCCATTACTCGCTCATTACAAACAGGGTAAATGACTAACCTATTTTACTACTTTGTGTAATTGGTCGGCTGCTCTGAACTCGTTCACAAAACTCAAACTGGCTTGACTTCTTGTATCGATCGTAGAACGGGGTAAATCAATTGTATCATGATGATTTTGACCCACTGGCTTTTTAGTATTTTGTATATATCTTGTAGCAACCTAATTGAAAATAATGAGAGTGGTCGGCTTGGGTCGGTTGGGATAATTGCCCATGCCGCATTGAGCATAAAAATTTACATAACTGCGTGAGCAATGAGGATAAAACCTGCATTTTGTGTTTTTATCACAACTATTTTGAGCTTTTGCTTTTTGGCTGGCTGTACGGTGCATACAGTCACTGTCTCTCCTGAACCGACGGTCAGTGCAGAGGAGTTTTATTCGGTCGACTCTTCTGAAGCGCAACCGACCAATGAAAGCTGGTGGGTATCATTTGATGATGCAAAGCTTAACCGGATAATCCTATCTGGTCTTGAGAACAATTACGATGTCCTGCAGGCTGTTGCCCGTCTTGCACAGGCCTCTGCCTTGAGTCTGCAGGCACGGGCAGATCGGCTGCCACAGATCGGACTGGCGGCCGATAGCGAGCAGATTTGGCGAGAGGGTGGAGAGCGCGAAAATTTTGCTCGTATCGGTCCGGCATTTTCCTGGGAAGCAGACGTCTTTAATCGATTGGAATCGATAGCTGTAGCTCGGCAAAGTGAACAGAGCGCTCGTCGTGACGATGTCGATGCGGTTCGGCTCAGGTTGAGTGCCGAAATAGCCGAAGCCTATTTTGATGCGGTTAGTTGGCGCAATCAACTCACCCTGTTGGAAAAACAGATCGTTGTTGATAGGGAGCTGCTTGA
>JABDPQ010000027.1 GCA_013042695.1 Desulfobacterales bacterium
CTGAAACAGGGTACGATAACGTTGCGGCTGGTTCTCTAACTATCATCGGTGACCAAATAAGTGTTGATTTAAAAATTTTCGATCTTCTCGATCCCGAAAATCCTCAATATTTTTTCGAAGAAGGAAATTCGATTGCAGCTCTGGATACGGTTCTTTCCAATGTCATTAAAGAAGTTGTTGTCTTCACCGAGAGGGATCGATTCATTGCTGAAATAGCTCCGGAGGGAAATAAGCGTATCGACTCTGGGGCAATCCTGAGAAAAATAAAAACAAAATCGGGAGACCCCTACCGTCCAAGTGCTCTTCGCGAAGATCTCAAGGCCATTTTCCAAATGGGCTATTTTGATGATGTCCAGGTTGACATCAGCGACACCGATCGTGGCAAAAAAGTGATCTTCCGGGTTATTGAAAAACCTGCCATCAGCTCAATCACCTTCTCAGGGCTCGATGAGCTCGATCAAGAAGACATTGCAGAAGTTATCACCATTAAAGAAAATGCTATCCTCAATCCCGCCCGGGTAAATGCTGCGGCAGAGGCAATTAAGGCCCTGTATAAATCAAAGGGGTATTACAATACCGAGGTTAACACGAATATCAGCTATCCTACTCCGGAGACAGCGGCAATACGATTTGCCGTCAGCGAGGGTAAAAAAATATACATCAAAGAGATCAGTTTTGAAGGCAATACCGCCTTTGATAGTGGTGATCTTGAGGATGTCGTTGAAACCAGTGAGAAAGGTTGGCTGTCCTGGCTGACTGAAGCTGGTCTGCTCGATAAGGATCTGTTAAATCAGGATGCCTCCCGGATCGTTGCCTTTTACCACAACAATGGTTTTTTGGAGGCACGGGTTGCCGATCCTGTAATCACCCAGGATGAAGAGTGGCTCTATGTGACATTCGTCGTTGATGAAGGACCACGCTTCAGGGTCGGTACGGTTTCTATCGATGGCGATCTCATTGCTGACAAGCAGGTGTTTCTTGATATGTTGTCAATTCGAAACGAAGATTACGTCAGTCGCCAAAGGCTGCGTGAAGATATTCTGAAAATAACTGACTATTACGCAGAACAAGGGTTTGCCTTTGCGGAAGTTCGCCCTAATCTCAAGAAATCAGAATCCGGCTCTCGAGTTGATTTAGACCTCGACATTTTCAAAGGAGATCTGGTCTATATCAACAGAATAGCAATCAGAGGCAATACGCGTACACGTGATAATGTCATCAGAAGGGAACTGCAAATTGCCGAAGGCGGTGTCTTTGATGCCAAAGGGATACGAACCAGCAGCCAGCGCCTCCAAAGGCTGGCTTTTTTCGAAGAGGTAAGTGTTTCACCTGAGCCGGCACTTGATCCTTCTAAAATGAACGTCTTGATCGATGTCAAAGAGAAAAGCACCGGGCAATTTAGCATTGGCGCTGGTTACTCATCGGTTGACAACCTGGTGCTCATGGGAGAGATATCGGAGAATAACTTTCTTGGCATGGGCCACCGCCTGGCACTCAGTGGCAATATCGGCGGCAGAAGCAGTCGCTACAATCTCGCCTGGACCAATCCACGCCTTAACGATTCAAACCTCTCACTGGGTGTTGATCTCTTCAATTGGAGACGAGAGTATGATGACTACACCAAGGACTCGGTAGGAGGGGCGCTTCGATTTGGTCATCCGATTTGGGAGAAATGGCGCATGTATGAGAGCTACAGCTATACTGATACCGATCTCTCGGATATAGCGCCGGATGCCTCCTTCATCATCAGGGAATCAGCAAATGTTCCCATAACCAGCGCCGTCAAGGTCTCTTTTGTGCGCGACACCAGGGACAAGCTTTATGGGGCAACACGAGGTTCACGAAACTCGGCAAGTGTCAAATATGGTGGGGGAATACTTGGTGGTGACGCCCAGTTCACCAAAGTCGAAGGAAAATCAAGCTGGTACTTTCCATTACCAGTTTTTAGCACTGTATTTCACATTCTCGGTGCAGCTGGACAGGTCTTTGAAAATGAAACCGACAAACTTCCCGTCTATGAACGCTTTTATCTTGGTGGCATGAGCAGTATCAGAGGATTTGAGTATGGAAAGGTAAGCCCTATTGACCCGGAGACAGGTGATCGTATTGGTGGTGATCGCATGTGGTATACCAATACCGAGATCGTGTTCCCGCTCGTTAAGGAAC
>JABDPQ010000230.1 GCA_013042695.1 Desulfobacterales bacterium
ACCATTAATAACGATATCTGCTTCGAGGAATACTTTCGTCAGGTAGCTCTTGGCAAAGTTATAAAGACGTTTTTTTATATCAACCTTACCGACGTTATTGAGAATACTATCATCATAATACATAAGCTCTCATCTCCTCCACCACTGGCGACCAAACCTTTAATAAACAGCGTTTTGCTGCAGAGAGTTCTGCGAGAACCACAATGAACGCATTTCTTTGGAATCTATAAGAAAACTGTTCTTGTACACCTCCTCATAGAATTTTATAAGAGAAAAGGAATGACTCAAACTGCTGATACGTATAAATACTATTATTATACGGTCGCCGCATGTCAATATTTCATCAATAGCCTAACAAATAAAACTATCTGATCACGAGCAATGCACAGCCATACTGAAACCTGGGGTGAAACAAGCTGACGGAGAGGCGTCACTATGCTGTGAGTTATGGTGCGGCAATACTTTGCCAGACAATACTATTACAGGTCAGGCTATTTTGCTGTTCAACAGTATATTTTACTCATTTTGAATGCTATCGTGTCAAACATCAGCTCGGTTGTAATTAATGAAACTATCAGGACCTGGATATTGGCTCGTGGCTGTAATAGAATCTATTTATTATTGAGCAGAAAACGATGCATTTTGGTATGGGAGCGTATAGGATATTTATTTATAAAAGCTCCTCCTGTTACTTTCATTTTTATTATTTGGTTACCAATGGATACACGAGCCATAAGAGAAATAGCCGATGATATTATAGTTATTGATACCCATTTTCATCGGGAGCGATTTTGCGCCAGCTATCTATTGCTCGAAAATGGCAAAGCAGCTTTTGTCGATGTCGGCTCTGCAGTGTCAATTCCTTATCTGCTTAGAGCACTTGAGGAATTGAACCTTGATACTGCAGATGTTACCCATATCATTCTTACGCATATCCACCTCGATCATGCCGGGGGAGCCGGTTTGTTGTTGGAACATTGTCCGAATGCGCACCTCTGGGTCCATTCAAAAGGCCTCAAACACATGATCAATCCGGAAAAACTTATCAATGCCTCAAGGAGTGTCTACGGCGAGGCCCGGTTTTCCCGAATGTATGGTCGCGTAACGGCAATACCGTTCGAAAAAGCAAGCCCGATGGAAGATGGAATGATTATCGACTTCGAGGGAAGAAGGCTTCAGGTTATGGATACGCCCGGTCATGCCCGACACCATTTCTGTATCAGAGATCCAAAAAGCAACGGAATCTTTGTTGGTGATACAATGGGAATGGCTTATCCAGAGCTGCAGGAGGCGGGACAGCCACCATTTCAAATCCCAATCACAAGTCCTGCTGCTTTTGACCCTCATGCACTGGAGAAGTCGATTAATCGCCTTCAGGCCATGCAACCATCATATTATTATATTGCCCATTTTGGGCCGATACCTGCTCATCCCGGATCTGTCCAATCGCTGATTTCTTTGATCAGGCAACACCGAGATATCGGACGAATTATGGATAAAGGTCTAGATCACGCAGCGATTGTACCCCAACTCCGAGACCTATATTACCAGGCCTATTGCTCTCAGCCCGGCACCAAACGAGGCCGAGCAGAGTTTGACCACATCCTGGAGTTTGATCTCGATCTTAATGCTCAGGGGGTAGCGGTATGGGCCGCTCGTCAACGGACGTCAGCCGCCTGAAGCTTATGCACATACGCTTTTACTGACACTTGTTGAATGAGGAGATTACCCTGATGGTTCATACTGCTTTGCAGAAAGCGATCAGGCTGGATACTTATCACCCATATAGTCTTTGAGATGGCGGATCTCAACATCCTGCGCAGTTATCTGGGCTTTAACCACATCACCTATCGAAACTATCCCTGCTAAAATACCGTTTTCAATGACCGGAAGGTGCCGGATTCTACTCTCAGTCATAATTGTCATCAAGCCATCGACTTCATCTTCAGGTGTCGCCACAATCACATCCTTGGTCATTACCTCCTTGACGACCCGCTTTGAAATGCTGTCCGGACTCGTATGGACCGCTTTCAATATGTCATTCGGGGCAACGATGCCAAGAATTTTATCGTACTTGTCGACAACGACGAGTGAACCTATTTTATTGGCAAAGATAAGTGACATCACATCAACCAACAGGTTGTCCTCATGAATGGTTACGACCCTTGTACCTTTGACGGCCAGAATATCTCTTATTTTCATCCCGATCGCTCCTTTAGTGTGACACAAATGACGGCTAAGTCCTCATCAAGATAATGAGTGCTTTTATAGTACTACAGGATAAAAGCTAATCGCAAAAACGCAAAATGCCAGTATTACCGTACCAACTGGTGCAAATGTAATCCCTGAAGTCTCAAAAGCCTCTTCAGGTTCTTTAAAATACATGGCAATGATAAGCCTCAGATAGTACCACATTGACAGGACACTGCTGGCAATAGCCAGGATCGCTAAGACGACATATCCTGCTTGGAAGGCACTGGCAATAATGTAGAATTTCCCCATAAATCCGGCTGTTGGCGGTATACCTGCCATAGAAAGCAGGAAAATTGAAATAGCTGCCGCGGAGTATGGTCGCACTTTTGCCAGACCATTGAAATCATCAAACGAAATCCTTTGCTCTTCATCGCCGCCAAGATATGATAATGCCACAAAGATACCAAGTGTTGATGCGGCATAAGCGGCAAGATAGAATAAGATAACGCCACCATTAAATGTTTCCGTGTTTATGGCTACCAGCGCGATCAAAAGGTAGCCGGTATGGACAATACCGGAGGCGGCAAGCATTCTCTTCAAATTATCCTGACCAATGGCAATCAGGTTGCCGGCAAACATGGTAAAGACCGATATATAAAACAGATAAGTAACCCAACTTGCTTGTAATTCACCGTTTATAATGAGAAAGTTAGCCAACACGGCAAATACGGCCGTCTTTACCGCGGTGGCCATAAAACCAGTAACCGGCAATGGGGCTCCGTCGTAAACATCGACAACCCAGGCATGGAAGGGAAAAGCTGCCGCTTTGAATAAGAAAGCAGCCACAATCAAAAAGGCGCCTCCTACCAAAGCGGGGTTTGATAAGAATCCTGTCTCAGCAATGACAGCACCGACCACTGCAAAGGAAGTACTTTTTGCTCCTGCAAAGATAAGTACCGTTCCCATGATAAAGAAAGCCCCGGCAAAGGCACCAAGCATCAGGTATTTAAGGGTTGCCTCAGAGCGTGCAATACTCTTTCTATCATAGCCAACAAGGGTATAGATGGCGAGCGACATGATTTCTAGCGCAATAAAGAGTGTAATGAGCTCAGCAGCCATTGTAAGCAGGAGCATACCGCATACAGCAAACATCATGAGACTATAGAACTCAGGCACATAACCTTTATTCTGAACATAGTAGGTCTGAGCTGCCACCGAGGAAAAGAAGCCGCCGGCGATAATAATAAGCCCCGCCACTTTGGTAAAACTATTCGCTACCAGCATTCCGTTGAAGACATCGTTGAAAGGGGTAACGGTCCCACCGGTAGTCACCGCAAGCTGCACTATAAATGCAAAAGCAAAGAGCCCAATCCCTACGATTGAGGTTCTCTCTTTGTCAAGACTATCAAACGCTGCCAGCAGCATCATGAGGATGGCCCCTGCGCCAACAACGACAAGTGGGAGTATCACCATTAAGTCCAACATCATAGGTCACCTGAGCTTAATTCTTTTCCTGAATATCTCGATTATTTTCCAGACTGTTATCTGCTATATGCACGCGCGAAGCAACGGCAGCGAGTTGCTGTTGTGCCGTGGGCTCAATTTTATCTAGGAACGGTTGGGGATAGATGCCCATGACAATGATCAATACCACAATTGGTAAAATCGTCAGTGTTTCGATCGGCGTCAGATCTGTAAACGTCATTGTTTTATTATTATTTTTCTCAAAGAATACGCGCTGAAACATCCAAAGCATGTAGCACACACCAATAATCAAAGTCGTTCCAGCCAAGACACCGATAAGCACATTAAATTTTACCGCACCGAGTATGATGAGAAATTCCCCAATAAATCCGCTGGTTCCAGGAAGGCCGACGGAAGCAAGCATGGCAACTGCAAAGAAAAAGGCAAAAAGCGGTGCTTTATAGGCCACTCCGCCAAGATCATCAATATTTCTTGTATCCATTCTTTCTTCAATAATTCCAAGTAATAAGAAAAGAACTCCGGTGCTCGTTGCATGCGCCACAATCTGATAGAGGGTGCCCGTTAACGCCTGGATGTTCATGCAAAAAATCCCCAGGGCAATAACCCCCATATGGGATGCTGAGGAAAAGGCCAGCATACGCTTGAAATCCTTTTGGGCAAGGGCTGCTATGCCGCAGTACATCATGCCGATAACCCCGGAGTAGGCCAAAATTAGGGCATAACGAGCAAGACTCTCTTCAAAGACGGGAACAACGAAACGAATGACCGCGTATACGCCGATCTTAGCCATGATCGCTGAGAGGATAAAGGTAGTTGCTGTAGGTGCTTCAGTATAGGCGTCCGGCAGCCAGGTGTGGAAAGGGAAAAGCGGAATTTTTATAGCAAATGCGATCATAAACCCGATGAAGGCAAGCGTTGCGTATTCACCAGTCAGAGACATCTGCGTTAGTTTTACCATATCATAGCTCCACTCGCCGGCCTGAGCATGATAGGCAACCCCGAGATAAACAATTGAGGCCAGCATTAAGAGCGAACCCGAAATGGTGTATATGGTTATTTTGAGGGTTGCGGGCAGCCGTTTTGGTCCTCCATAGAGACCAATCATGAAAAAGACCGGCAGCAGCATGATTTCCCAGAAGATATAGAAAACGATCATATCTGTTGCACATATGGCCCCGATCATCGCTCCCTGAGCAATGAGCAGATTACTGTAGTAACCTTTGGGCTTTGTTACAAAGAGCAGGAACACCATGGGATAAAGGGCGGCTGCTGCCATGAGTACCAGCAGGCTGATGCCGTCAACACCGAGGCTGAAACTGATACCAAGCGACTCCACCAGTGGCACTGCCTTGGTAAATTCAAATCCACCATCTGCACCGCTAAAGCTCAGAAACAGCTTAATACCAAAAATGACCACAATCACTGAAACAACTAGTCCAAGCGCCCTGGCCGCATCCTTGCTGATGGGTAAAATCAGCATGACGATGCCAACAACAATGGGAAGAAAAATCATTATCGAGAGGATATTTTCAAGCATCATGGCACCTTTATAAGTTCATTGATAAAGAAATCAGCAAGCTCATGATACTGAGCCCTATCACCATATAA
>JABDPQ010000042.1 GCA_013042695.1 Desulfobacterales bacterium
GCAGATGTCGTGTTATCGGGCGCCCCGAAGGGCGGCGGGGTGAAGCCGGCCACCCGATGAATAAGATATTTTTTATCACAACAACAAATAGTTACTTGTAATTCGACACAAAGCTGTCACGGATTCAGGTACCAGATTAAAACTGATATAATAAAGACGATGAATGGCAACGGGTCAATGATTCTTCTGATTATCAACGATAAGATGAGATAAAAACAAAGAGGTGTTTAAGACTAAGAAGAAATAAAAAAGCGGGTGATGAAGAAGGAGGAGGAATCTGCATCACCCAGAGGAGAAGTCTCGTTGCTCAAGCCTGATTACCTTGAGCATCGGCCCCAGGAGACTCGCCCTTACCACTATCGCCTAAACTGGTACTGCCTATCCCTGTAGTGCCTTGGTTCTTACCACCTGCAGCCCATATAGGTGAAACAGTAACGCCAACAATAAAAGCAAAAATTAATGTCAATGCGAACAACTTCTTCATAAGTACCTCCTTACGGTTAAAGGTATTACATAGTAGCATACGTTAAATTAATCCACTACATGTTGTATATGTTACTTGCGCAACATCATCAAAGTCAAGAAAAACTACCACATTTTTTGTTGAAGAAGAAATAACCAAATGTTGATTGAGAGATTGCTCCTGTCGTACAATTTTAAACCCAAAACTTTGGAAATCCATCTCACCGAGATAGAAACTGGATCGTGTGAGCCGGAGGGTTAACATCTGTCTTGGGCACCAAATACTGTCATGAAAAATAGTGATAGTGCAATTTATTGAACTTATATCCGGAAAATCATTTCATTTTTACGGAAAATGAATCCCGTTTTTGTCTCTCAAAACCACCAAATACAATAAATTTTGGGTAAATTGATACCATTTCCCTAAAATCCCCGCCCTAACTAGAGAATGGTACGTTTGTTGCTGTTTCCCCCCTACTCTCATGTCGAATAGAGCAAGCTCTATATTCAAAAAATATTGGCTGGGCTGAGCGAGAGACTGTCTTGATTGCTCCTCGAGTCACATGAGAGAAATCTTTGCTGTGAGGCACAATGTTTCTGAGCGAAGATTATGGCGTCTTAAATGCCGTGTTTCATTAAGGCATAAGGCCTTTGCATAATCACCCAGGCCACAGTTCGGCCGGGTTAAAGATATTTGAAGAATCTCAAATCTTTACAATGCGAGGACCTCTTATGCAAATCCAGCCTATATTCAATTCAGCTGTCAACTCCCGCGCAGTGCAATATAATCGAAAAGAGTCAACCTCTCATCTTGGTTTGAGCTCGGAAGATATACAAAGACTCCTCCCGTCTTCTCAAAAAAAGAGTGTCTCAAATGTATGGGATATTATTCCCACCCCTGAAGCCAATAATTCCTTCTTTCCCCTCGCTCAGATACTCAATCACCAATATAAATTAAAAATTATGTTGCTTGAGTTTAACAAGAATACAGGGGTTGATACCGATTCAGGTGACGACTACGAAAGATATCTGCAATTTTACAATGCAAATATTGCCAGTCTGGCAAATTCTATTGTGAACAGATCCGACAGCAATGATGTAAAAATATACAAAATTGAGCAGTGGGTCATAGAAAACATCGAATATGTCCTCGACATCCACAACTATGGCATGAACGAATACTGGGCCACCCCGACTCTGACCATACTCAGAGAACAAGGTGACTGTGAGGACGGTGCGTTTCTCATCCACAGTCTGGCACTGCATGCAGGAGTACCCATAGACCGACTCCGAACGTATGGTGGGTTTGTTGAGCTCGAGGAAGGTATCCCGTTGCTTGGTGGACACGGCTGGACAGCCTACAAACGTGAGTCTGACGATGAGTGGGTAGAAGTTGACTGGTGTTATTATCCCACAGACACCTCACTTGCTGAACGTACAGCTATGAAAAATGATACTAAATATGTTGACGATTTCTTTTATGTTGATGCCCTAAAAACGGTAGATGCAAGCCTGGTCAACAGAATACGAAAGCCAGTGAGCGGCGGGTTAATCAATACTTACGCCTAAACCAGATAGCTCGGAGGAGATCTCAGATGGGGCCTGGTTTTGCATTTTTGCTTACACTTTACCCCTGATTTTCTCCCAGACAATAGCCACGCCCTCGATAAAGCCCTTGGCATAGCTGTCGAAGCTGAAGTCTTCGCTCTGATCCTTGCTATGTGCAACTGCAGAAGCATCAATTTCCGTCCATAATTCTCCATCAAGCGTTTCGACTGTCTTTTTGAATGATTCATAATCGATGGTAAACAAGTTATGGACCAGCTCCATGTCGCTCAACGCCACAAACGGTTCATAGTCGATCCGTTCATTTCTGATAAATTCCTGGGCGTCTTTTCTCCCGAGTTCGACAGATTTATCTGTGCTCTTCATCATGACCTCATGTGATGGGAATCATATAAAAAACTACACTTCTGAGTATATCCAGCAAATGTAAAAACAGAAGCATAGTATAAGAGATAGGTGCTAGATTCAAGCATGAAGCAACTGTTAATTATATTCTATGGAGAAGTAGCTGAGAATATCCCATTGATATTACTGCGTTGTCCCGTTAGATTGTCAGGAATGATGTTATGGAAGCTGGTGACCATGTGAAACATGCAATCACAGAAGCTCTGCTGTCAGTACGGAAACAGCGCTGCTGTTAAAAATCGGCCAATGAGGTGAGAAATTGAGTTTCATGGGAAGTGGAATCACATGATGAAACATATGCAGATTGTCCAGGTGGCTGCTGGTCTCTACTGGGTAAGTATTCCAGAGGTTGATTTCTACCTGCAATGTGGCTGCATGCAGGATTCTGTTAAATATCTTATCCAGCGCGGCTGCATTGAGCAGACAGAGCAGCATGGACTTATTTACGAAACCGGGCCAAACGCTGTTCTTCTTGCAGACACGACGCTTCAGGGCGGTCATTTTTCCAACCTGGCAGAATTTCCTGTTGCCCATATGTACTTCCACCAAGGCAAGGGATTGGTGGGCCATCCAAATTATAGCAGCCGCAAACCACTGCTGATTGGTAGCTCCAAACAAATAGCGGCTCAGCTACAATACATCCACCGGGGAAAATACGGCTTGACATCAAAAGAAGAGCTTCTTGCAACTGGTATGACTAAAGAAGATGCCGCGTTTCACTGGAACATGAAGATGGAGTTTGCCTCTGGCGAAATCAAAAGAATTGACCAGCTGCTTGATGCCATTGTTCTTTCAGACCAGGAGATTGAGATACGCGATGGCATCAGAATCAGACGAGATGCAATCAACCTGTTTACTATTCGATTCCGGGAAGATTCCGCTCAGGTAGACCTCAGTATACCAGCAACTGGCCGTTATCCGGCACCCTACCCGCTTGGTTTCCATGATGTCCCCCGTGAGTATTTTGCCATAGTCCATTCTGGACAGGGTGACGGCTGGGACATCAATCGTCCTGCCATGTCGTCTATTTTAGTCTACCAAGGTAAAATCTATCTCATCGATGCTGGCCCAAACGTTGCCTACAGTCTGATCGCTTTGGGCATTGGTGTCAATGAGATAGCAGGTGTTTTTACTACCCATTGCCACGACGACCATTTTGCCGGTCTCTCAGCCCTGATGTATCGCGACACTCGCGTCAAATATTACGCGACCCCATTTGTGCGTGCGTCTGTAATAAAAAAATTTGCTGCTCTTCTTTCGCGACCCGAAGAGGATTTTTATGATCTGTTTGATGTGCGGGATCTCAAAGAGCGCAGCTGGAACGACCTCAATGGTTTGGAAGTCAGACCGGTACTTTCGCCGCATCCTGTCGAAACCACGACTTTTCAATTCCGCACGCACTACAAAGGGACAGAGTTCACCTACACGCATCTGGCAGACATTGTTTCCAACAAGAGGCTGGGGTCGCTATCAGACAAGCTCTTTTTAACCCAGGATGAGCGCATCGATGCCATTAGAGACCAATATTTTAGTTCGGCGGATATAAAAAAGATAGATATTGGCACAAGTGAAATTCACGGCAATGCTGATGATTTCGAGCATGACAATTCAGATCGGCTCATCCTTGCCCACACTAAAACGCCCTTAACCAGCCGGCAAAAAGAAATCGGATCC
>JABDPQ010000043.1 GCA_013042695.1 Desulfobacterales bacterium
GGTTGAGGTTTTGGCTGTGAGAGCCTCAGATGAATGCCATCTGTATCAGGTATGAAGCTATAGCCAGCTTCAGCGGCGGAGATAAGATCGGATGCTTTGAGGAGGCTTTTTTCAATTGGTGCAGATACCGGTTTCTGGTATTCGGTGAAAGCGATGAGTAGCTTATGCTTTTTCTGCAAATCGCCAAAAGTATCCGCGATTTTGTAAAAATTGGCGATATCTCCGTGCGACTCATTGACGATGCCATTGATTTCCTTGACCAGCAGCTGCATTAAAATCTTGATGGGCCAGTCCGACGCTGCGAGGTAAGCCAGGGTGTCGATCTTTATCGGCTCAACAAGACGTTCGGCGAATTGCGCTCCACGTTGTGGGCTAAAAGAAAATGTCGGGCGATCGGAATAGTTCAGTTCTGGGATGACGAGCGTGGAATCACTATTTTGGGGGGCTATTTCTGTCCCAAATGACACATTGAAAGAGGCTTGTGCGCTGATCGAATTGATGGCGAGAAACTCTATGGTATCGAGGTAGCGTAATCGAACAATGTTTAGCAACAATTCCTCATCAGCCGTTGCCCTAACTCGGTCGTTGTAACTTTGATATACGCCCTGCAGCATTTGGGGACCAAAAGAACAACCAGAAATGAGCAGGAGTGACAGGCATGAGGCCAGGATATAGTAAAAAACAGTTTCAGTTTTCATAGGCTTCTCAATGTTTTTTTATCTCAACCACAGGATAGGAAACCCCGTCGCTGCTATGGAAACGAACTACTAGGCCAATAAAAAACCAAGCGGGAAGCGAATTTTCAATCTGGCCTGGAAAGAACGGTCGGCTCCTGCATCAGGCGACTGACGGCACTATAGCAGCACCGCCAGCCTGATATTGAAATAACGAACCTATTTACCTCTGAGAATATGTTCGACAACTAAATCTCCCACTTCACTGGTGGAGTAGCCCATCCTTCCGGCAGCGAGGTTCTTGATTTTGGTCTCCGTTACCCATTTAACCCCGTCTTCAATCGCAGAGGCTGCTTCTGTTTCACCGAGTGTCTCCAACATCATGGCACCTGCACAGATGGAAGCCAGCGGGTTGATGACATTTTTTCCGGTATACTTAGGGGCCGATCCACCAATGGGTTCGAACATGCTGACCCCTTCCGGGTTGATGTTGCCACCAGCGGCAATACCCATGCCGCCCTGGGTTTCAGCACCCAGGTCGGTAATAATATCGCCGAACATGTTTGAGGTGACCAGGACATCGAACCATTCGGGGCTCTTGACCATCCACATGCAGGTTGCATCCACATGATAATACTCTCGTTTGACATCGGGGTAGTCCTGTTCACCGATCTCATGGAAGGCTCTTTCCCACAGATCGAACACATAGGTCAGGACATTGGTTTTACCTACCAGGCCTAGGATATTAGCACTTCCTTTCCCTCGGGCTTTTTTGCCAAATTTACGCGTATAGTCAAAGGCATAGCGCAGACAGCGTTCAACCTGAAAGCGATTGTAGACCATGCTCTGAACAGCTACTTCCTGCGGTGTTCCCTTCATCGATATGCCGCCGGTGCCGGTATAAATACCGCCGGAATTCTCTCTAATCACCACATAATCGATATCATCCGGAGTTTTGTCTTTCAGCGGGGTGTCCACCCCGGGATAGAGTCTTACCGGCCGCAGGTTGATATATTGATCTAAGGCAAAGCGCAGGTTCAGGAGTATGCCCTTCTCTAAAATTCCAGGCTTGACACCGGGATGTCCAATGGCTCCCAGGTAGATGGCATCAAAAGCCCGCAGATCGTCGACCGCGGTTTCCGGCAACACTTCACCGGTCCGAAGGTAACGATCTCCACCAAAATCAAAATCGGTCATCTCCAGGTCGAATCCAAAACGGCTGGCAGCCGCCTTTAAAGCCTTGCGGCCTTCGTTTATCACTTCAAGGCCAGTACCATCGCCGGGGATAACGGCGATGCGGTAAGTTTTTGTCATGTTAGTCTCCTTCAGTATAATTTCCTGACACCTTTACGGGTATGCGAGTCGCTCCAATTTTGTTCCTGCCATATTAGATTTAATCCGTCGTCAATTACTTTACTGCCAGCACGGGGATTTCAATTGTACATCTCTGAATCCAGTTAAGAATACCTCAACCTATTATTCCACTGGCGAAAGAGCCAGATTGAATAAGCCAAATTCAGTCAGATCACCGCCCAAATCTCACGGTAGCGATATAGATGACTAAAAAATAAGAACCTGCTTACCCATCATTGTTCCGCTTTCTTGCTTAACGTGCATTGCCAGGATATTCTCAGGCGATAGACCCGTCAAGGTCTTTTGTCGTGTTGTAACAAGGGTACCTTCATCTAACAGTCTCGCTACCGTCGATAGCAATTTTCCCTGCTCGGACATGTCATCCGTCTCAAACATTGATCTGGTATACATAAATTCCCAGGAAAGCGTGACGCTTTTTAGTTTAAACAGGGTGATATCTAGTGATTCGACCGGATCATCAATAAAAACTATATGACCTTGCGGACTTATGCATTCAGCCATCGCCTGCCAATGTTTTTCCATTTGAGTGGTACAAAAGATGGCGTCAACTGAATCGGTTCCGGCTGCCTTTAACTCTTCATAGAGATTTTTTCTGTGGTTCAGGATAATGTCGGCACCTAAATTCTTGCACCAATCAATTGTTTCCGGCCTTGATGCGGTTGCAAATACTTTCAATCCAGCCCAACGAGCTAATTGTATTGCTACGGAACCAACCCCTCCAGCACCGCCAATTATCAAAATGGATTTACCCGAATGAGCATTTGCTTCTGGAACAAATCCCAGGCGCTCAAACAAACCCTCCCACGCAGTTATTGAAGTCAAAGGCATTGCCGCGGCATCTTCAGGTGAAAGGCTTTCAGGAGCAAAGGCTACTATCCGCTGATCTACCAAATGATATTCACTGTTGCTCCCTGGCCGGGTTATATCACCCGCATAAAAGACCTTATCCCCCGCTTTAAAACCTTTCACACCTTCGCCGATTTTTTCGACAATCCCAAAGGCATCCCAGCCGAGCACTTTATCTCCCTCCATCCGTTTGCGAAACTTTGTGTCAACAGGATTCATCCCCACGGCAACGACTCGAACGAGGAGATCCTGTGCTCCCAGCTCAGGTATTGGCTGCTCAATCATAATAAAGGCTCCAGCATCTTGTGCTTCGCTACCACCTTTTGCAACTATAGCTTTCATGTTTTTTTCCATTGTTATTCTCTTTCACATTATCGTTTTGAACGCTTTGATTAATCCTTCGAGCCTTTTGCAAGTGGCTCCTTCTATAAAGTACTTAGTGGTCGTATTTTTTTGTCATCTAAAGGCTGACCTGCATCGGTAGTAAGTCCACTTACACACAACGGGCAGAAATGACGACGGTTCCAGGGACAACCCTGGTATTTCGAGCCAGAAGACTGTCTGCTTCATCAGGGGGGCGAATAGGCCCTTGTCTAAAATCATTCACTTCAATAAGCATTGAAAACGCTTTAGACAAATAAGATTAATCACGATCCATTGAACGTTTGGAAGGGTCGTTACGATTTTGGTAGATTCCAGTGTGGCGTTATTCGCCAAGAAGATTGATCTGTCGATACATACATATCCCCTTGCCGTCTTAATTTACGCTATCTGCGTCATCTCATTTAGCGTGAATTCCTCAACCAAGAAGTACTTGAATAGCAACGATGTATGCCCGGATTAAGCATCAGCGAATACTACGGTAAGGTCATGAGCAAAACCTGGTTTTTTACATTGTTATCAGTTGAGGATGATTCTGGCATCCAAAGCAAGGCACCCTTGGTTTTTAGGATTGATCCGCAAGGGATTAATATCCAGTTCACTGATCTGCGGAAACTCAACCAGCAATTGGCTGATACGCAAAATCACCTCAACCAGGGCGTCAATATCAAACCGTTCCTGGCCCCGGGCACCCCGCAGTATCTGGGCACCCTTCAACTCATCAACCATCGCCTTGGCCTCCCGTTCACTAATGGGTGCGACCCTGATAGTTGCTTCCTCGAAGATTTCTACAAAAATCCCACCCATGCCGACCAGCACAACCGGGCCGAACTGCTTATCCTGCCGGCCACCGACAATGAGCTCCCTGCCGCCTGTGACCATGGACTGGATCATTGCACCCTCGAGCTTGGCTTTCGGATAGGACTGATGGATTCGTGCCATCATTTTATCATAGGCGTGCTCAACCGTACTGCCGCGTCTCAAATTAAGTTCGACCCCACCCACATCTGATTTATGCAGCACATCTTCTGAAATCAGTTTCATTGCCACAGGATATCCAATATTTTCTGCGACGTTTTTGGCCTCCATACCACTGGTTGCAACCGCACTTTTAACAGTTGCTATCCCGTATTGCTGCAACACTTCCATTGCTTCATGCAGGAGCAGGTTTCGCTTGTCGCTTGAACCCAGCTCCAGCAGTTCATTGACCCTCCTGTTATTAACTGAAAACACTTTGGGGTCGTCTTTTCTCCCTGTGCCGGCAATGATTTGAGTGTGGTCAAAGCTTAGTTTCAATGCCTGAAAGGTCTCGACGATCCGGGTGAAAATCGGAAAATCGAACTGCTCCATTAAGGAATCGATCTCATCGACCCCTGCGGACAGATATATGGCGATCGGCTTGTTCTGCTCCTGGCACATTCGAGCGAGGCTGCCAATGA
>JABDPQ010000045.1 GCA_013042695.1 Desulfobacterales bacterium
CGTGCTCAGGTCGCGGTATGTGCTGGTGTGGGAGATGTTTGCATAAAACGGAGACAAGACTTTTCATGGTAAAGTTTTGATACTCCGCCGCCGGTTGGAAAAACATTTCAGGCAGGACTTTCATAAGGGGTAGTATGATTGTCATCTTTTGCTGCCGCATCATTTTCCAGGCGAGCGATATGACTCAGATAGGTTGTTTCAGAAACAAAGAATACCATATGAATGGCAAAAACTAACATGAGGGAAACGGCATGAATTATGGAATTGTCAGTCAGGAACAGCTTGAACAGATAGACACCATTCTCACTGACAAGCTGATCAGACTGGGTGTTGACTGTGTGATCATCATCGATATGGCTGGCAATATCATCACTGCCAAGGATAATGGTGAAAGCAAGTATGACGTCTACTCATTTGCCGCTCTGGCTGCAGGTAACTTTGCAACAGTCGATGCAATGGCCAAACTGGTCGGTGAGCAGGAATTTTCACTGCTTTTTCACAAAGGCCAGGATTCCAATATCCATTTTAGTAAAATTGATGAGGAACTCCTACTCATATCCATGTTTGGCAAGGAAATCTCCCTTGGCTTTCTCCGCTTGAATGTGGTCGATGTTATCGAGAACATCAGACAGTTGTGGAACAAATGATTATCTGCCAAGTCCGAATGGAAACCTCTGGCTTAGAATATAGAAAACGACCGAAGCACGTTATGGGGGTGTAGAGTTGAGTTTTATCAACTTGAAGGAAAAGGTTGTCCAGGTCAAAATTGTCTATTACGGCCCCGGCAGATGTGGCAAGACCACCAACCTGGAGTACATCAACAAGACCTATCGCAAACAAATTGTCTCTGAAATGGTCAGTTTGAAAACCCATGGGGACCGCACCCTGTTTTTTGATTTTCTGCCATTTGATATGGGAAAAATCAAGGGCTACGATATCAAAATACAACTTTATACCGTTCCCGGGCAGGTAAAATACAATGCAACAAGGAAGCTCGTATTGAGGGGGGTCGATGGTATTGTTTTTGTCGGTGATGCCATGGCTAAGCAGCGAGAAAAAAATATTCGCTCATTGAATCAGCTGCACGAAAACCTGCAATCCTACAAAGAGAGTATTTTTAAACTTCCCCTGGTGATGCAGTACAACAAGGTTGATTTGAAAGAACATGGTATTCCAATTATGCCGGTAGAATTGATGCAGAAAGATCTTAATAGTCGATTACGAGTTCCTTATTTCGAAGCAAGTGCAATAACTGGATATAACGTAGCGGCGACATTAAAGAAAATAATTTCTTCAACCGTTATTTCGATTCAGAAAAAACTACTCTAGAGAGAAGGTACGGTGGAACAATACACAGATAGCCAATACGACGATGATCTCACTGTTGGAATCGATGAACTCGAAGAATCCATCGAAACTGAATATGTCGACTTATTTGAACATGGCGGCAGTGAGGAATCCCCTGTTGCCAGACTCAAAACCATTGTGCTGTCTATCGACTGGGAAATTACCGATGAAAATCTCACTCAGTTCAATGAGGAGCTCGTAGATCTAAAAGATATTTGGGCAGGTGATAAGCTAAAACTTGTGTATGTCCAGGCACTTGAAAAGATAAGTAAATACATCTTCCAACTCAAGGCCGAATCTCATCCCGACGCAATCAAATTATTACTCACGTTTTTTTATAATCTGGAAAAGATTGTCACAGATAGCGATCTTTCCGAGGTAGAGAAAAAAGATATCTTGCGCGCCGATGTAAAGAAGTTTGAGCAATTAAAATATCAGATATCCGATCATGCGCGATCCGATGAAGACCGTGTGCAGAAAAAACCTGCAGGTGCGCCCGCAGCCACGATCACCGAACATGGCGAATCGCATCCGGTTCTATTTAATTTGAAAGCCTGCATCCTTGGCATGGATTGGGAAATTAATGACCGGGAACTCAATGAACTGAGCAAAGAAGTAAAGGATCTCGAAGAAAAATTCTCGGATAATAAAACGAAACAAATCTTCCTGCAGGGAATCGAAACCTTAGGCGGCTATATCAAGCTGAAAAGAAGCAACGCCCATGCCGATGCGTTCAAGCTGCTTTATTCCTTTTATGAAGGCCTTGAAAAAACCGTACTCAACGACCTTTCCAAAGAAGAGGAAAAAGCAATTTTGCTGCCCGAAGTTGAAAAATTTGAGGCATTTAAACAAATTATTGGACCAACGATAACACCGGAAGCCCTTGCTGCTAAATTCCAGGAAGAACAGCAGGATGTCGCTTATGGAGACGACGATGATTTTGTAAGACCTGCATTTTCAGATGTACCGACCGATGTTACCGGTTTTCAGGTAGAAAAAGAAGCCGTAAAAATTCAAGATGCTGTTCCTGTTGATGTTGAAGACCGCTTGGAAAACTTCTTTTCCGAGGCTGCTGACACCGGTGTTCCGGCTCAGGAGAGTTTATCGGCAGAAGCTGAAGAGCAGCTCTCATCATTTTTTGATGAGGCGGAGATGGCAGAAGATCAGGCTTCAGTCAGTGCAGAGGACGCGCTTCGAGGGGTAGATGTTGAAACTGACGCAGATGATGAATCTGAAGAAGAGGCCCTGCCCATCCAGGATGATGGGGTGGTGGCTCCGGCACTGGTGGAAACTGAAGATGATTTTGGTTTTAGTCCGGTAAGTGAAGCTCCTGGTCTGATAACAGAAGAAGCTGATGACCAACCACCCTCTGAGGTAGAAGAGCGGCTTGGCAGCCTCTTTGAAACAGAAGACGAGATAATTGCAGACAGCACTGTTGATCCTGCCGTTGCTCTGGCAGGTGTCGATGTGGAATCAGCTGCGGACGATGATACCGATGAGGTTCCACTGCCGTCTGGCGAAGATGATCTGGCGCCAGCACTTGCTGCCGAAACAGGAGAGCAGGAAGAAAAGGGTGAAGAACTCACTGACATTGCTGCTGTACCTGAAGCGTTCGATATCGAAGATCACGTTGAGGGATTTTTCCCAGAAGACACCGAGGATATTGCACTTACAGATGTCGCTAGTGAAAGCGAAACTATTGCTGGCAGCCTGCCTGATGAGGATGCTTTTACTGAGGCCGAGCTTGCGGGTGCTGATTCCTTTTTTATTGGTGAATCTGAGGAATTTTCTGAAGAGCAACTATTTGAAGCATCTCCTGAAGAAGAGGCCGAACCTCCTGAGCTACAGGCGATTAAAGACGAACCTGCTGAAGCGATAGAAGATAAAGTCGATTCATTCTTTGAGGAGGAGGCTGAGGAATTCCTCGCAAGTGAGTTTGAGGCAGAAGCCCCCGCTGAGGAGACTGAACTGGTAACAACTGGCTTAGAGTTCGAGCCAACAGAAGTCGAAGGTGAAGAGCCTGAAGATCGGGTTGAGTTGGAAACCGCTGAACTCGTATCCGAGCTTGAAGAATATCAAGAAGAGAAAGCAGAAGAAGAGGT